>DASWBR010000154.1:0-10897 GCA_036390495.1 Candidatus Deferrimicrobiaceae bacterium
CTTCACCTTCCCCAGCTCGGTTTCCGGGATGTACGCCCGCAGCCACACGTCCTGCAGGTCGCCGATCGTGACGACCGGCGTTCCCGCGGCCACGTACTCGCCCGGCTCCGCGTTCTTCGACAGCACGGTCCCGGACAACGGGGAATAGACCCCGGCGTGCGAGAGCCGGGTCTTCGAGAGCCGGACGGCCTCCGCGAGCTCCGCCTCGCGCAACCGCAGATCGTCTACCAGGTCCGCGTTGTCCAGATGCGCGACGAGCTGTCCCGCGGCCACCTTCATCCCTTCGTCCACCGCCCGGATTTCGATCCGGCCGGGGATCCGGAAGCTCACCTCCACGGTGGTGGCCTCGATGTTCCCGGAAACCCGGAGCCCCTCCGCCCGATCGTTTCCCCGGAACCGGAGGACCCAGGCCCCCGCGACGAGGAGAAACAGGACGGAGGCGGCCGCCGCGATCCGCGCCCGGCTCAGAACCATTTCTTCCTCCGGAAGAAGTAGACCATCCCCCCCGCGACGGCGGCCATTCCGGCCAGGACCGCCGGGTAGCCGTACGCCCACGTCAGCTCGGGCATGTTCCACGGGGACGCCTTCGTGTCGAAGTTCATCCCGTACAGGCCGACGATGAACGTCAGGGGGATGAAGATCGTGGCCATGACGGTGAGGACCTTCATGATCTCGTTCATCCGGTTGGAGACGGCGGACATGTATTCGTCCACCAGCCCCGACGCCATTTCCCGGAACGTCTCCACCATGTCCATCAGCTGGATCGTGTGGTCGTAGCAGTCCCGCAGGAACACCTTGGTGGCGGGGCGGATCAGCGCGTGCTCCTCGATCAGCAGCAGGTTCAGCGCGTCGCGGGCGGGCCACACTGCGTGGCGCACGGACAGAAGTTCCCGCTTGAGGCGGCGGATGGCGACGAACGTCTCAGGGACCGGGGAGACGAGCACCCGCTCCTCCATCTCCTCCACCGCGTCCCCCAGCTTCTCGAGGGTGGGGAAGAAGGCGTCCAGCACGGCGTCGCACAGGGAATACAGGAGGAAGTCCGCCCCCTCCGACCGGATTCGCCCCTTCCCCTGCCGCAGCCGTTCGCGGACGGGGTTGAAGCAGTCGCCGGGGCGCTCCTGGAAGGAGACCACCAGCCGGTCTCCGAGGAAAAACGACACCTGTTCGGGAGGTTCCGGATACCGTACCTCCCGGAGGACGACGAGCAGGTGGTCGCCGTACCACTCCACCTTGGGCCGCTGGGGGACGTTCAGCACATCCTCCTGGGCCAGCGGGTGGAAACCGAACCGGTCCCCGATCGACCGGACCGCGGAAGGGTCGGAGAGCCCTTCGACGTCGAGCCAGAGCACCCCGCCCTCGGGCGGCGAGAGGGAGGAGATCTCCGCGAGCGTGATTTCCCTCTCCTCGCATCGCACCGGGTCATAGACGGTGGCCCGGATCCGGACCGGCATCCCCTGCGCCTCCGCGTGCGCCGTCAACGTGCCCGGCTGCGTCCCCGGCGGCTGGTACCGCTTCCTGCGCCTGCGCGCCATCCGTCCCTCCCCGTCCCCGTCGGGGGACCGTCGCTTGCATCATTACATATCAATGCGGAAGCCGCGTAAAGCCGGGCGGGGCCTTCTTGTCCCGTCCTGCGCCCGCGTGAAATAATAAATCCTCGTCCGAAAAGCAGGAAACCGGAGGGACCCGCCATGAGGGACAGTCGTCCGGAATCGCTCGCCGCGGCCCTCGCCGCCGTCTGCCTCCTGGCCGTCGCCGTCTACAGCTGCGCCGTCAACCCCGTGACCGGGCGGTCCGAGCTGCAGATCGTCTCCTTCTCCGAGGAGGAGGAGGTAGCGCTGGGAGGCAAGGCGTACGTCCCCGCCGTCCAGCAGCAGGGCGGCTTCTACCGGGACCCGCAGCTTTCGGAGTACGTGCAGGAGGTCGGGATGCGGATCGCGCGCGTCTCCCACCGTCCGAACCTTTCCTACCGGTACCGGGTGCTGAACTCCTCCGTCCCGAACGCGTTCGCCCTGCCCGGCGGGTACATCGTCATCAACCGCGGGCTCCTCGTCGGCCTGAAAAACGAGGCGGAGATGGCGGCGGTGCTGGCCCACGAGACGGGGCACGTGACGGCAAAGCATTCGCTCGCGGGGTACCAGCGCGCGATGGCGGCAAACGTGCTGGTCGCCGGCGTCGTGCTCGCGGCCGGGGGGCGCGCGGGGGTCCGGGAGGTTTCCGGGATTACCGCGTCCCTCATCGAGAACGGTTTCTCGCGGGACCAGGAGCGGGAGGCGGACTGGCTGGGGATCGATTACATGGTCAAGGCCGGGTACAACCCGGAAGGGGCGGTGCAGCTTCAGGAATATTTCTACCGGGAACTGGAAGGCGGGAAGAACCCCATGTGGGCGGAGGGGCTCTTCCGCACCCACCCGTTCTCGAAGGAACGGCTCGACGACGCCCGCGCGCGGATCGCGCAGCGGTATCCCGACACGGTGAAGAACCCGAACTACGCGTTCAACGGCACGGTCTTCCTGGAGAAGACCGCGCGGCTTCGGGAGGCGCAGAAGGCGTACGACGTCTCGGACCAGGGGGACAAGCTTCTCCAGCAGAAGCGGTACGACGAGGCGCTGGCGAAATACCGGGAGGCGGAGAGGATGCAGCCGGGGCAGGCGCCGTTCCACTCCTCGGCGGGGAGCGTCCACCTCTCCCGGAAGGAGTACCCGGAAGCCGAGCGCGAGCTGCGGAAGGCGATCGAACTCGACGGGGAGCTGTTCGAGCCCCGCTTCCTGCTGGGGGCGCTGAAATACCAGAACCAGGAATTCCGGGCGGCGATCCCGGAGCTGGAGCGGAGCATGGACCTGTACCCGACGAAACAGGCGGCGGCGATGCTGTCGAAGTCGTACCAGGCTATCGGCGACGCGGCGAGCGCGAAGAAGTACGCCGACATGGCGAAGTAGCCGCCCCTACCGCCGCGCTTCGGTCTCCCGGATCCCCTGCACGACCGAGCGGATCTCGCCGGCAACCTCGTTTCGTTCCGCCAGAAGCCTCTGCCACTCCTGCCTGCGAGCGGCGAAGGCGGCGCGGGCGGCCCGCCGGCCGTCCCTCGCCGCGCGGAGGTTCTCCCGCTCCGTGGCGATCTGTCCCTCCAGCTGCCGGATCCGGGCGTCGAGGCGGCCGGCGTCGGCCTGAGATGGGGGGCGCCTTGCGGGCGCAGGGTATCGCCGCTCCAGGAGCTCCTCCCGCTGCCCCAGGTACTCCGCGATGTTCTGCAGCGACTGTTCCGTGGCGGCGTCGAAGGCACCCAGGGCGCCCGAGTATTTCGTCTCCTCTGCGAGGAATGCCTGCTCGGCGGCGGCGATGCGGCGGGACAGGTCGTCCCGGCGTCCCTCGAGCTGCGAAAGCCGCTCTCTCAGGGCGGCCGCTTCCCTCCGGGCGGCCTCGCGGCGGGCTTCCTCCTGGGCCGCCAGGAGCTCCCCCTTCCGGGCCTCCCCCTTCACCCGCAGTCCCTCGTGATCCCCTTTTTCGAGGGTGACCGGCCGCACGGGGTTCCCCTCCGCGACCCGCGAGAACGACCCCGCGGTGAGCGGCTGGCTCCAGAACATGTTCCGGTACAGTTCGAACGGGTAGATGCGGACGGCGCCCCCGTCCCCGGAGAGGACGGCGAAATCGCTCTCCTTCGTCACCCCGTTGTCGGTTCCCAGGGGGACGGAAACCGCCATGGACGCCTCGTTCTTCAGGTCCACGCGGACCTCCCCGGCGCGGGAGGCCGCCGGAAGGGCCAGGAGGAGAGGGAGGAACCACGGAACGATCCGTCGCATCGTATGTTTTCCGTCCGGCGGCCCGGTTTTCTTCGACGCCGGGAGGCCGCAGCCGTTGGGGTATAATTTCCATTCAAGCCATCTGGAAAGGATACACCTTGACCAAGGAAGAGTTCATCCCGAAGTGGATCGCCTGGGAGGTCACCGGGCGGTGCAATCTCAACTGCATCCATTGCCGCGCCTCGTCCACCATGACGTCCCACGATACGGACTTCTCTACGGAGGAGGCGAAGCGCCTCCTCGACGACATTGCCGAGGTCTCGAAGCCGGTCCTGGTACTCTCGGGGGGGGAGCCGCTTCTGCGCAAGGACCTCTTCGAGATCGCGAAATACGGGACGGAGAAAGGGTTCCGGATGTGCATCGCCACGAACGGGGTGCTCGTCACGGACGAGGTCGTGGGGAGGATGAAGGAGGCGGGGATCCGGATCTGCTCCCTGTCGCTGGACGGCTCCACCGCGGCGGTGCACGACGACTTCCGGAAGCAGCCGGGGGCGTTCGAGGCGACGCTGCGGGCGGCGGAGATCTTCCGGCGCAACGGGATGCAGTTCATCGTCAACTCCTCGTTCGCCAAGCGGAACCAGCACGACATCGCGGCCACCTGCAAGCTGGCCAAATCGATCGGGGCGCACGCGTGGTACATGTTCATGATCGTCCCCACGGGCCGGGGGCAGGAGATCATGAGCGAGCTGATCAGCAAGGAGGATTACGAAGAGATCCTCGAGTGGCACTACCAGATGGAGAAGCAGGAGACGGAGATGCTCGTCCGCCCGACCTGCGCCCCCCACTATTACCGGGTGCGGCTCCAGAAGATGAAGGAGGAGGGGCTGAAATTCCAGCCCCGGTCCCTCACGTTCTCCACCGGCGGCGGCAAGGGGTGCATCTGCGCCCAGTCGATCTGCTTCATCGACTCGAAGGGGAACGTGCAGCCGTGCTCCTACTTCCCCGTGGTGGCGGGAAACGTCAAGAAGGAGAAGTTCGGGGAGATCTGGCACAACTCCGAGCTGTTCGAGTCGCTGCGGGCGTTCGAGAAGTACAAGGGGCGTTGCGGCGAGTGCGAGTACATCAACGTCTGCGGCGGGTGCCGCGCGCGGGCGGACGCGGTCCTGGAGGATTACCTCGAGGAGGAACCGTTCTGCAACTACGTGCCGCTGAAGACGCGCAAGCGCCTGGACGCCGCCGTCCAGGCGGGGAAAAAGTAATTCCCGCCCCCGACGTACAATTCGGGACGTAGCTGCAGGAGTACAGTCTGGGGAGGGGTCTGCGATTGTAACTTTCAGTACGTCCCGGATTGTGAAAGACAGGCCGGTTGAAACCGTTCCCCCGGTGCGGGTAAAGTAGTTCGTCGCCCCCAATAACCCGGGGCGGGTGCCGCTTCGTGGCCGACCCGCCCCTCTGGCCGAGGTCGAAATGTCGGACTACCGATTCCTGAAGGCGTGCCGGCGCGAGCCGGTGGACGTCACCCCCGTGTGGATCATGCGCCAGGCGGGACGGTACCTCCCGGAGTACCAGAAGGTCCGCGGGAACCACTCCTTCCTGACGATGTGCAAGACGCCGGAACTGGCGGCGCAGGTGACGATCCAGCCGGTCGAGCGGCTCGGGGTCGACGCGGCGATCCTCTTCTCCGACATCCTCGTCCCCGTGGAAGCCATGGGCGTACCGCTGGAGTTCCACGACGGGAAGGGTCCGCTGCTGGGAAAGGCGATCCACGGGCAGAAGGACGTCGATTCCCTCTCCGTGCCGGACCCCGAGGAGAAGGTCCCCTTCGTGATGGAGGCGATCCGGATATTGCGCAAGGCGTTCGAGGGGAAGGTGCCGCTGATCGGGTTCTCCGGCGCCCCGTTCACGCTGGCGTCCTACATCGTCGAGGGCGGGACGTCGAAGAACTTCATCCAGCTGAAAAAACTGATGTACCAGGCGCCGGAGGTGTTCCGGTCGCTCATGGCGAAGATCGCGAAGACCGTGACGCTGTACCTGAACGCCCAGATCGCGGCGGGGGCCCAGGCGGTCCAGATCTTCGACACCTGGGCCGGGATCCTCACACCCGGGGACTACGAGGAGTACGCCCTCCCGTACACCCGACAGGTGCTGGCGGGGCTGGATCGCAAGGGCGTCCCCGTGATCCACTTCGCCAACGACTGCGCCACCCTGCTCACCTCGATCCGGACGCTCCCGGTGGACGTGGTGGCCGTGGACTGGCGGATCCCGCTGGACGTCGCGGCGATCGTCGTGGGGCAGGACAAGGCGCTGCAGGGGAACATGGACCCCACCATGCTCTTCCATCCGCCGGAGAAGATCGACGACTGCGTTCGGGATGTGCTTCGCCGCGGGGAGAAAGCGTCCTCCCACATCTTCAACCTGGGGCACGGGATCCTGCCGCCCACCAACCCCGAGCACGCGGTGGCCATGGTCGAGGCGGTCCACCGCCTCGGCCGGAAAGCGTAGGGGGGTCTCCCGCACGGGGGTTCCGCGCGTGCCCGACACCGGACCGCTCACCGGCGTCGTCCTCCTCAACATGGGGGGGCCGGACTCCCTTTCCGCCGTCCGCCCGTTCCTCGCCAACCTCTTCTCCGACCGGGAGCTGATCCGGCTCCCCGCCGCGTTCCTCACCCAGCCGCTCTTCGCGTGGATCGTTTCCGGGTTGCGCGCCCGGAAGGTCCGCCGGTATTACGAGGAGATCGGGGGCGGGTCGCCGATCGCGGAGCTGACCGGACGGCAGGGGCGTGCCCTCGAAACGGCGCTGTGCGCGACCGGCGGGAACTTCAAGGTGTACGTCGCGATGCGGTACTGGCACCCCAACGCCAAGCACGCCGCCCTCGACATGAAGGGGGACGGGGTATCCCGCGCGGTCGCCCTCCCGCTCTACCCGCAATACTGCTCCGCCACCACCGGATCCAGCATGAACGATCTCCGGCGGTGGATGAAGTGGGCGGGGTGCGCGTTCCCCTTGGCCGAGATCCGCTCCTACCCGGAGCATCCGAAATACGTCGCCGCCCTGGCGGAGACCGTCGCCACCACCATCGCGGGAGCGGACCGGAACGGGATGTTCCTCCTGTTCAGCGCCCACGGAATCCCCAGGGCGATGATCGACGGCGGCGACCCGTACCAGGCGGAGACGGAGCGCACCGTGGCGGCGGTGATGCGCCGTTTCCCCGGCCTTCCCCACGGGATTTCCTACCAGAGCCGCGCGGGGAGGGCGGTGTGGCTCGGGCCGGACACGGTGGACGAGGTGACCCGGCTTGCACGGGACGGGGTGAGGACGCTCGTGGTGGTCCCCGTGAGCTTCGTCTCCGACCACATCGAGACGCTCCACGAGCTGGACATCCGGCTCGCCGCCCACGCGCGGGATGCGGGGATACCATCGTTCCTGCGGGCGCCCGCGCTGAACGACGCGCCCGGATTCATCGACGCGCTGAAAGACCTCGTGCTGGGGGCGGACTGATGCCGCGGATCGTCATCGTCGGGGCCGGACTTTCGGGGATGTGCACCGCCCACTACCTCGTGAGGTTCCTCTCGGACGCCGGGAAGGAGGCGGAGATCCTGCTCCTGGAGGCGGATTCCGTCCCGGGCGGGAAGATGCGCACGATCCGGCAGGACGGCTTCCGGATGGAGTGGGGCCCCAACGGCTTCCTGACGAACAAGCCGTACGGCATGGAGCTTGTCTCGGAGCTCGGGATCGAGGCGCGCCTCGCGCGATCCTCCGACCTCGCCCGCAAGCGGTACATCTTCTCGGGCGGAACGCTCCACCGGCTTCCGGAAACTCCTCCGGCATTCTTCCGGTCCCGGCTTCTCTCCCTCCCCGGGCGGCTGCGGATCCTCTGGGAGCCGTTCGCGCAGGGGCCCCCGCCGGGGGTCGACGAGTCGCTGGGGGATTTCGCGAGGCGGCGGCTCGGCCCCGAGGCGCTGGAGAAGCTGATCGACCCCATGGTCACGGGCATTTTCGCCGGGGACCCGGACGGGATGTCGCTGCGGGCTTGCTTCCCGGTGATCCACGATCTGGAGCGGAAGTACGGCGGACTGGTCCGCGGGATGCTCGGGGTCCGCAGGGAGAGGAAGAAGCAGGGCGTTTCGGGGGAGATGTCCGCGGGGCCAGGCGGGGTGCTGATGTCGTTCGACGAGGGGGTGCAGGCGCTTGCGGACACCCTCGCGGGGCGGCTCGCGGAAGGGATGCACCTGAACGTGACGGTGGATCGCGTGGAGCGGCAGGGGGAGTCGTACGTCCTCTCCCTTGCCGCCGACGGGCGGCGGGAGGAGATGGCGGCGGATGTGGTCGTCGTTGCCACCCCCGCCTACGCGGCCTCGGGCATGGTCGCGCCGCTGGACGGATCCCTGGCCGAAGCGCTTAACGCGATCCCGTACTCGCCGATCACCGTGGCGGCGCTGGGATACGAGAAGGCGACCCTGGGGAATCCCCTCGACGGGTTCGGCTTCCTGATCCCCCGCGGAGAGAAGCGGAAGATCCTCGGCGCGCTGTGGGACTCCAGCGTTTTCCCGGACAGGGCCCCCGAAGGGAAGGCGCTCCTCCGCGTGATGGTGGGAGGCGTCCGCGCCCCGGACCTTGCGGCGCTGCCGGGGGAGGAGCTGCTCGCCGTCGCGAGAAGGGAACTCCGGGACATCCTGGGGATCGACGCGGAGCCGGTGCTCGCCCGCACCTTCTTCCACGACCGCGGGATCCCGCAATACCTCGTCGGGCACGGCGGGATCCTGGAGCACATCGACGCGCGCCTCGCGCAGTTCCCCGGGCTGCACCTGAACAGCAACGCCTACCGGGGGATCGCCCTGAACGACTGCGTCCTGCAGTCGCGCCTGGCCGCGGAGCGGATTGCGAAGGCGGTCTGATCCGGACCGCTACTTTCCGGTGTAGGACCTCACGTCGATGAACGGCATCGCCCCGCCGGTCACCTGGGGGAGCACGCCGTTCCACTTCCGGATCGCCTCCTGCATCGCCTCGATCCGCCGCAGCTCCACCAGCTCCGCCGTCACGTTCTGCCGCTGCAGCCGCAGCGACTCGGCCTCGGCCTGCGCCTGAGCGATCTTCTGCTGGGCCTCGATCTTGATCCGGTCGAGGTCCCGGCTCGCCTTGAGCGCCATCTGCTCGGCGGTCTGCTTGTTCTCGATCGCCTGGGTGAACTGCGCGCTGAACTTGAAGTTCACGATGGAGACGTCCACCACAGCGATGTGGTAGTCGAGCAGCCGCGTCTTCAGCAGCTCCTTGATCTCCGTGCGGATCTTCTCCCGGTTCGTGATCAGCTCGACGGCGGTGTATTTCGCCGTGACCGCCTTCACCACTTCCTGGGTTACCGGGTCGATCACCCGCTGGTTGTACCCCAGCCCGATGTTCTGGAAGACCCAGCTGGCCTTGTCGGGGATGATGTTGAAGTTCACGGCGATCGTGGAGTGGGTGTCCTGCAGGTCCTTGGACGCCGCCGCGGCCTCGGTCTGCTCCTTCTGGACCCGCACGTCCATCTTCACGACCTGCTGGTAGATCGGGACCTTGAAGTGGAGTCCTTCGCCCCAGACGGCGGGCGAGACGGCGCCGAAGTTCAGCACCACACCGCGCTGGCCGGGCCCCACGATCACGAGCGAGCCCGACAGGAGGATGAAGACGACCACCGCGAGCGCAACGAACTTGACCAGGCCGAGTTTCGGCATCGGGCTCCCTCCTCCGGGTACGGACCTTCCCTGCGAAGATTGCGCCTGTCCGAGGGCCTCCTTGTACCGGCGGAAGATCTCGGAGAAATCGGGACCGGGCACGGGGGCCTCCCTTCCGCGGCGCTTCGCGGCCCGTTGCGGGCCGCCGGCGCCGCCGCTTTCCGCAACTCTACCGTAACCCCCTGTTGCTGTCCAACCCCGCGCCCCCATCTGCTATCCTGAGGGGGCTCGGGCGCACTCCATGCCGCGGGATACCGCACCGGGGAGGGGACTCTTGGGACACATTCACAACGGGAAAGGGGCGTACGGACGGCTGCAGGAGCGGCTGGACCGTTTCCCGATCGGCGCGCCCCCCGCGGAGGCGCTCTACGGGATCCTGAAACGGCTCTACACCGAGGAGGAGGCGGAGGTCGGCGCCCGGATGCCGATCCGGTTCACCGACCTCGAGGGGATCGCCCGCCGCACGCGGAGATCCCCCGAGGAGTTGCGCCCCATCCTCCACCGGATGGCGGACAAGGGGCTGGTGATGGATTTCGAGCACAAGGGGAAGTTCACCTACATCCTCTCCCCCACCGTCCTCGGCTTCTTCGAGTTCGCCTTCATGCGGGTGCGGGACGATCTTCCGCAGAAGGAGATCGCCCGGCACATGGTGACGTACGCCCACGACGACCCCGAATTCGCCCGCGCCGTGTTCGCCGGGAAGATCCAGTTCGGCAGGACCCTGGTGCACGAGGACCAGGTGGACCCCGCGGATCTCACGCAGATCCTGGACCACGAGCGGGCGACGGACATCGTCCGGAAGGCGAAGGCGTGGGCCGTTTCTCTCTGTTTCTGCCGCCACGTCATGGAGCACGAGGGGAAGGCGTGCGGCAAACCGCTGGGGGTGTGCACCTCCCTGAACGCGGCGGCGGACTACGTGGTACGGCACGGGCTGGGCCGCAGGATCTCCCGGGAAGAGGCGCTGGACATTTTCGCGCGGACCCGGGCGGAGGGGCTGGTGCACATCGGGGACAACGTGAAGCGGCGCCCCGCCTACGTGTGCCACTGCTGCGGCTGCTGCTGCGCGATGCTCTCCTCCGTCAACCGGTTCCGGATGTTCGACGCCGTCGTCACCTCCCCCTTCGAGGCGGCATTCGACCCGGCGAAGTGCAGCGGGTGCGGCCTGTGCGCGAAGAAGTGCCCCGTCTCCGCCATCCGGGTCGAGGGGGAAGGCAAGGATAAGAAGGCGGCCTTGAGTCCCGAAATCTGCCTCGGGTGCGCCGTCTGCAAGCCCGCCTGCGCGCGCGGCGCCCTCTCCATGGCCCCCCGGGAGGAGCGGGTCATGGTCCCGGAGACCGCGTGGCACCGGGTGGTGCTGATGGCCATCGAGCGGGGGAAATTCCAGAACCTCCTCTTCGACGACTTCGACCGCCTCGACCACGCCGCCCTGCGGGCGATCACGCGCATCGTCG
>DASWBR010000155.1:0-2842 GCA_036390495.1 Candidatus Deferrimicrobiaceae bacterium
GTGACCAGGGACCGATGGGGTGCCGCCGCGTCGATTCGCATGGATTCCTCCGGCGTGGATTTCCAACGGACTGCCCGCATTATACGCCAGACCGGGCGGATCCGGCGCGGCGTGCCACCCCGTGGGCACGCCGCATGAAAACCGTCCCGGAAACTACAGAAAACATTTCGCCAATCCGGAGCACCCATTTCCAACAATCGCTCCCAAGCGGCCGAAAGTGCATTCGCAACCCGTTCCTGGATGACGAATGTTCCTTGTGTTCCGGCATGTTGCATTTTCCGATCCCCGGACCGGCCCGAGGAATGTTTTTTGCTTGAAATATAACATCCACCAATGCCTCTCCCGGACGGCACCTTTGCTGAGGGAGCAAATCGAGGGGCTTGAATGATTATCCGGTGCGGAAGATGCGAATCCCGGTTCCGCCTCGACCAGTCGTTGATCCAGGGATACCGCGGTGCGCGGATCCGGTGTCGCAGCTGCGGCCACCCGATAGTCGTATCGATCCCCGTAGACCCTCCCGGGACCCTGTTCCAGGTCCCGGCCGCGGCACCGGCGCCTTCACGGGAAAGGGCGTTTCTATCGACCCGGACGGAGGGAACCGCCGCCCTGGTCGAGCCGGCCGCAGAGGGTACCCCTGCCCCGGAGGTGCCGCCGGACAACCTCGTTGATCTCCTTCGTTACCGGGGGTCGAACCGGCCGTGGACGATGTCCGGCAACCAGGACATCTCCGGCAGGATCAGCCCCGAGATTCCTGTCGCGGTTTTCCGGCACTCGGGAAACGCGCCGGGAGTCCCCCCGGAGGAAGATTCCCCGCCCCAGGCTTCCGGGGTATCCGGGTGGAATGGGCTGGGATTGACCCTCGAGGATGGATTCCTCTGGAGGGAGCCGTCCCCGCGGAAGAAATCCGCCGTCTACCCGGCGGTGAAGTTCACCCTGCTCTTCACCCTGGCGGGTACGGCGGCCTTGTACCTGGTGTTCCACCTGTTCCTGGCCATCGCGGCCTGGACTGTCGGGTGACGGATCCGGTGTGTACGCTATAATTGCTGTGTGACCGAACGGCGAACCCCCGAGAAGGCGGAGATCGCGGCCATCCACGAGGTGGCCAAGATCCTCACCTCCACGCAGAACCTCGACCGCGCCCTGGGGACCACCCTCCGGACCCTCCAGAGCTTCCTCGGCTTCGACCGCGCCGCCATCTTCCGCCCCGACGAGACCACGCGCGAGATCCGCATGGAGGTCGCCGCCGGGTACACGGCGGAGCAGCGCGAGCGTGCGCGCTACGTCTGGGGAGAGGGGATCGTGGGGAAGACGATGAAGACGGGAAGCCCCATCGCCCTGCCGGACGTCCGGAAGGAGCCGTCCTTCCTTGACAAGACCCGCGCGCACGGGAAATCCCCCGAAGGCCCGCTCTCCTACCTCTCCGTTCCGATCCGGATCGGGACCGAGACGCTGGGGGTGCTCGCCGCCGAGCGGATCGGCCGGACGGGGACGCAGGCGCTGGAGGGGGACGCCCGGACCCTCGCCGTGGTCGGCTGCCTCATCGGCCAGGCGCTGAAGCTCCACAAGGCGATCGAGCGGCTCCAGGAGGAGTTCCAGCACCAGCGGCAGGAGTTCGAGAAGACGATCCGGAAGACGTACCGGATCGAGAACATCGTGGGCCAGAGCAAGCGGATGCAGGAGGTGTTCGCCGCGGTGACCAGCGTGGCGTCCTCCCGCGCCACGGTGCTTCTGCGCGGCGAGAGCGGGACCGGGAAGGAGATGATCGCCCGGGCGATCCACCAGGGGGGACCCCGCGCCGAGCGGCCGTTCCTCGCCGTGAACTGCGCGGCCCTCCCCGAGACCCTCCTGGAATCCGAGCTGTTCGGCCACAAGCGGGGCGCGTTCACGGGGGCGGTCGAGGAACGCAAAGGGCGCTTCGAGGAGGCGGCCGGCGGCACGATATTCCTCGACGAGGTGGGCGACATCCCGCTTCCCACGCAGGTCAAGTTGCTTCGCGTGCTTCAGGAGCGGAAGTTCGAGCGCCTCGGGGAGAACCGGCCCGTCTCCGTGGACGTCCGGATCATCGCGGCCACGAACGCGGACCTGGAGAGGATGGTCGCAGCCGGGACGTTCCGGGAGGACCTGTATTACCGGCTGAACGTGATCCCCATCTTCCTCCCCCCGCTGCGGGATCGCCGGGAGGACATCCTCCCCCTCGCCGAGCATTTCCTGGAGCGGTTCAACCGGGAGCACGGGAAGGGCGTGACGTTCTCGAAGGACGCCCTCGACCTGCTCCTCGAGTACCGCTGGACCGGGAACGTCCGGGAGCTGGAGAACCTCGTGGAACGGGCGGTCGTGATGGCGAAGGCGCCCGTCGTCCAGGGGCAGGACCTGCCCCGGGCGATCCGGGTTTCCGCCGCCCTTCCGCCCACGGGCCCCCACGGGCAGCCGCTCGTATCCCTTGCCCCCGGCCCCACCGGACCCCCCGAGGGATCCGCACCCTACTCCGCGCCCGCACAGCCGCGCGCGGGGTACCTGAAGGAGCTGGAGCGCGAGGAGCTGCGCCGGGCCCTGGAGGCCGCGGGGTGGGTGATCACGCGGGCCGGGAAGATGCTCGGGTGGACCCCCAGACAAGTCGCCTACAAGATGAAGAAGCACGGCCTCGCTTCCCCATGGAAGGGTTGACGCCACGGAGCGCGATCCCGCCATTGATGTGGTAATCTCGACAATTTTGTCGCAGTAACCGGTCCCCCCTTCCCGTTTCCCGCGCCTCCCCTCCCGCCCGGTTTCCCTATTTCTTCCGGGCCATTCGTTTCCCCCCGCATGCTCATGCCCCCGCGTTGGCACGGCGGATGCTCCTGTC
>DASWBR010000156.1:0-7786 GCA_036390495.1 Candidatus Deferrimicrobiaceae bacterium
AAGGCGTACAACGCCCGGCTGGCGCTCGCGCCGCCGTCGACGTTCCGCTCCCGGGCGGCCTACTTCCTGGAGTACGTCCGGATCTACCTCCAGGAGAAGTACGGCCCGGAGGCGATCTACAAGAACGAGATGAAGATCTACACCACCATCGACGAGCGCCTCCAGGAGGCGGCCTTCGAAGCCATGAAGGAGGGCGTCCGGCGGATGGAGGAGCGGAACCGGTACAAGGGCCTGCAGGGCGCGTTCCTCGCCATGGACCCGCGCACGGGCGGCGTCCTCGCCATGGTCGGCGGGGTGGACTTCGCCGCTTCCCAGTTCAACCGGGCGCTGCAGGCGCGCCGGCAGCCGGGATCGGCGTTCAAGCCGATCATCTACGCGGCGGCGCTGGACAAGGGGAAGACGGTCGTTTCCCAGGCGGACGACTCCCCCATCGAGTTCGAGAAGAACGAGACGGAGATGTGGAAGCCGAAGAACTACGACGGCACCTTCCTCGGCCCCATTCCGCTGCTGGAGGCGCTCGCCAAATCCCGCAACCTCGCCACGGTGCGGCTGCTGAACGACATCGGCGTCGACACGGCGATCCGGATGGCCCGCGACATCGGGATCGAGTCCCCCATCGAGCGGAACCTTTCCATCGCCCTCGGGTCGTCCGGGATCACCCCCCTGGAGATGGTCACGGCGTACTCCACCTTCGCCAACGGCGGGCAGCGGCCGACCCCCTTCTTCATCCGGGAGGTGCAGGACGCGTCGGGAAACGTCCTGGAGCGGGCGGATGCGAAGGTCGTCCCCGCGATCTCCCCGGAAACCGCCTACCTGACGATCCGCCTGATGCAGGAAGTGCTGCGAAGCGGGACCGCGGTCTCCGCGAAGGGGCTCTCCCGCAACCTCGCCGGCAAGACGGGGACCACGAACGAGAACACGGACGCCTGGTTCATCGGGGGGTCGCCGGACCTGATGGCGGCGGCCTGGGTGGGGTTCGACACGCCGACGTCGCTGGGGGACCGGCAATCCGCGGCGACCGTGGCGCTCCCGATCTGGATGCACTTCATGGGGAAGGCGCTCGCGTACTTCCCCGACAGGGAGTTTCCGCCCCCCGCGGGAGTGACCTTCGCCCGCGTGGACCCCGCGACCGGGAAGTCCCTGTCGGCGGGGAGCGGCGAGGGGATGGTCCTTCCGTTCAAGCTGGGTACGGTGCCGGAAGCCGCCGCTCCCGGGGGGAAACCCGCCGCGCCCCGCCGCAGCGTCTCCGACGACCTTTTATAGCAGAGTCACCCGCCGGGGGTAGTCGAGCGGAATGGCAGTGAGCGGACGGAGGTCGCGAACGTAGCTGAAGTGGATGCCCCCCGCCCCGCTGCGGGCTTCGCGCCGGCGGGGTACCCCCGGTGGGAAATACCAGGGGGGCACGAGGAACCCGGCGAATGTTACCCCCGGCGGGCGATGACGACCATCCGCTCCGCCCCAGCGGCGAAGCGGGCCCCGTCGAGGGTGCCGTGGACGGACACGACCCGCATCCCGGCCCGGCCGATCATCCGGGTCAGCTCCTCCTCCGAGTAGATCCGGACGTCGAAGGCAGAGGAGATGCGGATGCCGTCGGGACGGACCAGCTCGTGCTCCGCCCGCGCGCGGCCCGTGGTCCGGTCGAAGCGGACGCGCATGTTCAGCCGGCCGGCGGGGACCGTCACCGTCTCCTCCAGTTCCCCCTCGCCGGCGAGCCCCTTCTGGGAGTTTCTCAGGTCGAGCAGGAGCGCCCCGCCCGGCTTCAGGCTTCTCCCGACGTTGTCCAGGACCTTCTGGTTCTCCTCGTCCCCGAAGAAGCCGAAGGAGGAAAAGAGGGAGAGGAAAACGTCGAAGGCCCCCGGGCGGACGAATTCCCGCATGTCCTCCCGCACCCACTCCACCGCCGCGCCCTCCCTCTCCGCGCGCTCGCGGGCCATCCGCAGCATCTTCTCCGAGAGGTCGACCCCCGTGACGCGGTACCCCCTCCGGGAGAGGGGGATGGCGTGCCGCCCCCGCCCGCACCCCAGGTCCGCCACCGCGGCGCCGGGCGGGATCGGGATCAGGCCCACGATCTGCGCCACCTCTTCCTCGGGATCCCGCTCCAGGGGCCCGAACAGCTCGGGGTACCGCTCGTCGAAGATCGTCTCGTACCAGGGCCTCGCCATCGCCGGCCCCTACCCCTTCACCACGGCCACCGGCTTGAGCCGGGCAACCTTCCGGGCGATCCCTGCCCGCACGACCACGTCCACCACCGCCGCCACGTCCTTGTACGCCTCCGGGATCTCCTCCGCGAGGGTCCGCTTCGACGCGCAGGCGACGAGGACCCCGCGGCGCTCCATGTCCGACAGGACCGACCGCCCCTTGGCGCTGTGCATGGCCTGCGTCCGGCTCATCCGGCGGCCCGCCCCGTGGCAGGTGGAGCCGAAGGAGAGGCGCATCGCGCCCTCCGCCCCGGCGAGGACGTACGAACCGGTCCCCATGTCGCCCGGGATGAAGACGGGTTGCCCCACGGCCCGGTACGCGGCGGGAAGGTCCGAGTGCCCCGGCGGGAAAGCGCGGGTCGCGCCCTTCCGGTGGACGAGGAGGCGGCGCGTCTTCCCTTCCACCTCGTGCGTCTCGAACTTCGCGTTGTTGTGGCCGCAGTCGTAGACCAGGCGGATGCCCGCGTCCCGGGGCCCCATCCGGAGGGCGCGCTCCACCGTCTCCTTCACCCGGTGCGCAAGCAGCTGGCGGTTCACGAAGGCGTAGTTCGCCGCCGCGGCGAGGGCGGCGAGGTACCGCTCCCCTTCCGGGGCGAGGATGTGGGCGCAGGCCAGCTGCCGGTCGGGGACCACGATCCGCTTTTCCCGCATGTACCCCGCCATCCGGTCGAGGGTGTCGTCGCAGACCTGGTACCCGAGCCCGCGGGAACCGGAGTGGATGAAGAAGACCGCCTGGCCGGGAAACAGGCCGAACGCCTCCGCCGCCTCGGGCCAGAAGATCTCGTCCACCACGTCGATCTCGAGGAAGTGGTTCCCAGCACCCAGGGTCCCGAGCTGATCCTCCCCCCGCTTGCGCGCCGTCTCGGACAACGCCGCCGGATCCGCCGCCGGGAAGCGCCCCCGGTCCTCGGTGTGCTCCACGTCCTCCGCCGTGGCGTATCCGCGGGAGACCGCCCACCGGGTCCCCTCGGAGAGGACCCTGTCGAGCTCCTTCCCCGTCACCCGGACGTCGCCCCTGGAGCCGACCCCGGACGGCACGTCGCGGTGCAGCGCCGCCACCAGGTCCGGCAGGCGGGGCCTGATGGATTCGACCGAGAGGTCGGAGCGGAGGAGGCGGACGCCGCAGTTGATGTCGTACCCCACCCCTCCGGGGGAGACGACCCCCTCCGAAGGATCCATCGCCGCCACTCCCCCGATGGGGAAACCGTACCCCCAGTGGATGTCGGGCATTCCGATGCTGTAGCCGCGGATCCCCGGGAGGTGGGCCACGTTGATCACCTGCCGCAACGCCTCGTCGCGGACGATGTCGCCCATCATCCCCTCGGAGGCGAAGATCCGGCCGGGGACGAGCATGCCCGCCCCTTTCGGGATCTCCCACGCGGTGTCAGTGATTTTTCGGAGAGTGACGTCCTGGAATTGCACACCGGCCTCCCCGGGGAACGGCCCCGCGGTGACCGCCGGGACCTCTCAGACGTCCACGATGAACCGTGCGGTCCACCCCTCCGCGGCCTGCTCCATGGAGAGGGCGTGGCGCGTTACCGCCTTGATCTCCCGGTACACCTCGTGCCGGGACGGGTCGGCGGCCTCCCCCTCGAGGGTGACATTCAGGATCCCCGAATCCATGGTAGCACCGACGCTCCTCGCGAGGAACCGCTCGGAGGAAACGAGCAGGAGCACCTTCCGGAGCAGCAGGTACAGCTGCTCGTCCGGCGGGCCGGGAGGGACCGGAAGGACCCTCCGTTCCACCCGCCGTACCCGGCGTCGGTCGGTCAGCAGGGAGAAGAGGGCGCCGGCGGCGGCGGCCAGGAGGGAAGGGAGGTCGTCCGCGCGGACCTCGACGCGAAGGTCCGCGGTGTGGGGCAGGAGCCGGCAGCCAGGCCGGGTCACGTCCCGTCCCGGAGCCGCTCCGCGAAAACGGGCGGCAGTCCCGCCGCGAGCACCTTCCCGTGCGCGGCTTCGATGTCGTACGGGACGCGGATCCACGTCACCTTCCGGACCGAAGGTTCGTATACGACGAAGGAGGCGTCGGGATTCCTGTCCCTGGGCTGCCCCACGCTGCCGGGATTGACGAGGGCCCGTTCCCCCCTCCGGAGAACGAGCGTCCCGGGGCGGACCGGCTCGACCGCCCCGTCCGCCCTCCGCACGAACGCCCCTGCGAGGTGGGTGTGGCCGAAGAAGACGGGGCCCTCCACCTCGCCGGGCGCGAGGGCGTCGAATTCGCCCGCGGCCTGGCCGGCGGTGTACACGTACTGGTCGGGATCGGAAGGGGCGCCGTGGACGAGGAGGGCTCCCCCCTCGACGGCCCGCCGCGCGGGGAGGACGGCGAGGTATTCGCGGGCCTCCCCGGATACGTGGCGCCCGGACCAGAGCGCCGCCTGGAGCGCCGCCCGGTGGAAATCGCTCCCGCGGGAGCGGCCGCACGCGACGGCGTCGTGGTTTCCCGAAACGCCTCCGGCGGTGACCGCCATGGCCCAGCGGACGCACTCCTCCGGCTCCGCGTTGTACCCCACCAGGTCCCCGAGGTGGTATACCCGGTCGGGGCGGATCGCGGCGAGCTCGCGGACCACCGAGGCGAGGGCGTCCCCGTTTGCGTGGATGTCCGAGAGGACGGCGATCTTCACGCGGTGGCCGCCGCGGGCCTTCCCATCCCGGGCGGGAGCGCGCGGACGGCCCGCTTCCGGGCCGCGTACTCCCGGACGAGGTCCATGAAGATGTCCAGCTCGTACCGGCGGTCGGCCCGGGTCCCGTCGAAGTAGAGAACCCGCACGGGGAACCCGTCGCAATCCCGCGAAAGCCGCGGGTAGACCGCTTCCGAGACGATCCCGTTCATGCAGGAGAACGGGTTGATGTCGAGGACGCCGTCGGCGCCCTTCCGGTGCAGGTAGACCGACTTCCCGACCGACAGGAGCATCTCCCCCAGCGCCCCGTCGGGAAGCATGTACGGCCGGGCGAGCTCCAGGACGTCCCGGATGTCGTGCGCCTCCTCGTATCCCCGGAAGTCGTCCCCGAAGACCACGTGGAGCTCCCGCTCGTCCTTGTGCTGGAAATGCCACTTCAGCCTCGCCCCGAACATCTCCAGGGTCAGGTGCCGGCGGAACCGCTTCAGCAGTCGGAGGTGGGAGGCGTTGGTGTACCATAGCCACTCGCTGACGTCGGAGATCCAGCACTCCCCCCCCGCCTCCTCCACCTTCCGCACCACGTCGTCGTTGCTGAAGGCGTTCAGCCGGCAGAAGATCTCCCCCACGATCCCGACGAGCGGGCGGGGGGAGGAGTAGTCCGCGGGGACCGCGTGGAGCAGTCTCCGGCCGCGGGCGAGGGATTCCTTGAGCCGCGCCATCCGCTCTTTCGGCGCCTTCCCGCGCGCCTCCACGGCGTCGCAGAAGTCGTCCAGGGCCTCCCGGAACGCGGCGTCCGAAGCGCCCTTCACCGTCTCGTACGGACGGGTCCGCAGGAGCAGCTTCGTGAGCAGTTCGCCCCCGATCAGCGCCCGCCAGGCCGTCCGGATCAGCTCGTCCGCGTGGTCTCCCACCCCGCTGTACCCGTCCTCGCACGTGGGGGAGACGATCGTGACGTCCCCGTACCCCAACTCGCGCAGGACCCCCTGGATGTACGGGCCGTACTGGCCGAAGCGGCAAGGTCCGTCGGAGGTGGGCATGAACAGCGCCATCCGGTCGGGAGCGGCCTTCCCGTTCACGAGCACCTTCAGCACGTCCCCCAGCGTGACCTTCAGCGGGAGGCACTCCTCGCCGGAGGAGTGGCGCCCCCCCAGGACCATCGTCTCCTCGTCGGAGGGAGGAAGCGGCTCCGACTCGATCCCGACCGAACGGAACGCGGAGGCGATGACGCGCACCCCGGCCTCCGACATCGCCGGGAAGTAGACCGTCTTTCCGGACAGCGGCGAACCGCTCACTGTTGCGCCCATGGGCGGAGCACCCCCTTGCTGTCGAGATACGCCTCGCACCGGGTCATGTACCCGGCGTCGTTGCCGTGGCCGTCGAACTGGAGCGCCAGGTACGGGGACCCGGACGCCCTCGTGATGAAGTGTCGCACGAAGGAGTCGGGCCCGCACTTGAAATTGGTGATGTAGATCATGTGGAACTTCGGGTGGCTGCGGCACCACTTCGCCGCCGCGATGATCTTGCGCCCGTAGTTCCAGAACATGTTGTCGTTCACGTCCCGGATGTCGATGTCGTCCACCGGGAGGTAGTCGATGGGAATCACGTTGGCGCCGTACTGGTCCCGCAGCTTGGAGGGGATGTTCAGGTTGACGTCCCGGTCGTACAGGTTGTACGGGCGCCCGAGCAGGACGATGGCGTCCGCCCTCGCCTTCGTAACCTGTTCCACCGCCCCGGTTCCCGCCGCATGGAGGAAATGCGAGAGCCGCGCCTGCTCCCGGTACCCGTCGCGGATCCCGTCCCGGATCTCGCGGCGGGTGATCCCCAGCGGCCCGAAACATTCGTGGAGGTCCTCCAGGATGTACTTCTCGCCGTCCCGGAACCGTACGGTGGGGGACAGAAGTTTCTGCCGGAGCTCCTTCTCCCACTTGGGCACGGAAGCGATCACGAAGGGGAGCGTCTGCCCCCAGGGGCAGAAGTGCGACTCCGTGTGGGTGTGGATCGTCTCCGAGTTGATGACGTTGGGCTGGAACAGGAAGTCCACGCCGCCGGCGAGCAGGGAGGCGACGTGCCCGTGGGCCACCTGGATCGGGTAGCACGGCTCGGCCACGGTGCGCTCGAACCCTTCCCGCGCGATCGCCTTGTCCGTCCGCGGGGAGACCTTGATCCCGAACCCCATGCGGAGGAGGACGCCCTTCCAGAAAGGGAACCGCTCGAAGAAGTACATCGCCCGGGGGAATCCGACCGTGCCCCGGGGGCCCTTTTCCGGGGTTTCCGCGATGAGGCGGTCGAACCAGTCGTTGCGAAGCGCCACCAGGTCCGGGATCACCGGCTTCGTGTCGGTCCGGGCCGCCTTCCGGTACTTCTCGGAGCACTTGTCGCCCCAGTACGTCCGGCTCTCGCCGATGCGGATCTCCTGCATGTCGCAGTAGTTGCTGCACCCCTTGCACACGAACTCCCGCCGCCGGTAGTCCACCTTCGCCAGGTCGAAGCCGCGGAACTTCGTGGCCTCCCGCGTTGCCCGGACCTTGTCGCGCGAGAGGAGCGCCATGCCGATCGCCCCGATGACCCCGTTGTGGGGCGGCACGATGATCTTCCGGCCCAGCACCTGGGAGAAGGCGGCCGCGACCGCGTCGTTGTACGCCGTGCCGCCCTGGAAGTAGATCGTCTCGCCGATCTTGCGTCCCCGGACGACGCGGTTCAGGTAGTTCATGACCACGGAGTACGCCAGGCCCGCCACCAGGTCGTGCTTCTGCGCCCCGCGGTAAAGGTAGTTGTTCAGGTCCTGCTCCATGAAGACGGTGCACCGCTCGCCCATGCGGACCGGGGCGTCCGACGAGAGGGCGAGTTCCGCGAACTCGTCCTTGATCCGGATCCCCAGCCGCTCCGCCTGCTCCTCCAGGAAGGAGCCGGTCCCCGCGGCGCAGGCGTCGTTCATCGCGAAGTCGGTGACCACGCCGTTTTCCAGGCCGA
>DASWBR010000157.1:0-3083 GCA_036390495.1 Candidatus Deferrimicrobiaceae bacterium
CGCTCTGTATTCTCTCAAATTTCTTCTCGAAGGCAAGCCGGTTCCTGCTGGCCGAACCCGCGAGGACGACCTCGACCCGGCCGTCCTGGGACGGGGAGAGGCGGATCCAGACGCGCTGGTGGGAGAGGAAGAACGCCATGATGATCCCGACGACCATCAGGGTGCACCCGAGCCAGACGACGTTCACGCCGGGGTCCTTGGCCACCTGCAGGCCGGTGAACATCCTTGCATTCAGCCCGCCGAACGCAAGGACCAGCGAGTCCTTCCCCTGGGCGAATTGATAGGGGCGCGCCTGGAAGACCCAGAAAGTGGCCTCCGGCTGCCCCGGCCTCTCGAGGACCACCTGGAGGGCAGGGCCGTTCCCCTGAAGGTTCTGGTCGTAGTTCACCCCCCGGATGGCGCCGAAACCGGGTATGGATGCCGGCTCGTTCGGCGGAAGGGCGAGGTTCGCCAGCGGGTTCCCGTCGGGGCGGGAAACCGACAGCAGCGCGGTCGCGCCCCCGGACTGGCCGTAGCTCGACTGGTAGAACCAGATCCCCCTGTACTGGAGCGGGTCGTTCACGATGACGTCCTTCTTGCGGAGGACCTCCCGCCCGCCCTCGAGGATGCTGAGGTCGGAGACGTACGCCTTCGGCTGGCCGCTCGGGTACGTCTCCACGCGGAAACTGTTGCACCGGACCGTGAAACCGAGGTCCTGCATCCGGTTCCCCCCCCGCACGGGGACCTGGGATACGGACTCCCCTTCCAGGATGTTCACGTATCCCTTGAACCCGAGGACGTTCCCGGCGATCGCCCCGATGAAGATGATGATGATGGACAGGTGGGTCACGTAGACCCCGAAGCGGGAGGCCACGCCCGACTCGGCGTACAGGTGGACTTCGCCGTTCTCCTCGGTGACCCGCGGCTTCGCGAATGCGGAGGAGAGCGCCTCGGAATATTTCGCGGCCCAGTCGGAGATCGCCCCCTTCTTTTTCCAGCGGTCTGCGAGCGACAGCGTCTTCTCCAGGTTCTCGTCGAGCTTCGTCCGGGGGTTCCGCACGACCTTCCACATCCGGGGGAACCGGTCGATGGTGCAGCAGGTCAGGTTCACCGTGAAGAGGACCAGCAGGAGCAGGAACCACCAGGAGTGGTACATGTCGAAGAGGTTGAGCCGGTCCATCAGTGCGATCGCCCAGTCCTCGTAGATCTTCTGGTATTTCTCGAGAGGCTGGTTCTGCTCGACGATCGTGCCGAAGATCGAGGCGACGGCCATTATGATCAGGGTGATGATCGCCAGCTTGACGGATATGAAGAAATCCCACACCCGGTCCATCGGGGATGTGGTGCGTTTCTCATCGGCCATTCGGGGTCACCTTCGGTTATCAGGAGTGTATACTGTATACCAGAGCGGGTACTTCGCGTCAACGGGAAAACGGAGAGAGGGCGGGGAGTTCCCCGCCCTCTCCCTTCAGTCCTTCGCGCCGCCTACTTCTTGTGGCAGTCGTCGCACTTGGTGGGGCCCTTCTTCTCCTTCTGGTGGCAGCCCTTGCACTTCCCGTGCATGGCCTCCTTGTACTCCACGGCGTCCCCTTCCTTCTTCGCCTTGTGGCAGGTGGAGCACTTCTGCTCCTTCCCCGCCGCGTCCTTGTGGTGGCACTCCTGGCACTTGCCGATCTTGTCGGCGTGCACCTTGTGGGAGAACTGCACCGGAGCCTTGGTCTTCTGGATCTCCTTGATCGTGATCTTCTCCGGAGCATCCGCCGCCACGATCACGCCGGCCGAGAAGACGGCCACCATGACCACTGCCAAAAGAGTCGCGAACTTCCTCATTCCTTCTCACCCCCTTCCCGTCGGGTCTATAAAGACAGATTGCACCGCGCGCACCGCTCGGACTCGTGCCTTGCGCACTCTTCGGTGAACCTCTTTTCGACTTCCTCGAAGGACCGCCGGCTCTCCCCGGGGGGGATCCGCTCCGCATTCCGCCGGATCCGCCACTCGGGCCGATCGCTCACCTGGGGCTCGAAGCGGCGCCGGTAGTTGTCCCGGTACCGCGCCTTCCTGACCTCTTCGACGCAAAGGTCCCCGTAGATATTCAACGCCGCCGCCCGACCGGACGCCGACGCCTCGACCACCGTGCCGGGGCCGCGGACACAGTCCCCGCAGATGTAAGCGGCGATTCTAGGTTCCCCGCCCGGAAAAATCAAGCGGAAAACGTGGTGCGCCGGGTCGACGGCTTTCCGCGCCGTCCCCGGGGGAAGGAAGGAGAGGTCGGCCCGGCTCCCGATGGCCATGATCACGGCGTCCGCCGGGACGTCGAACTCGGTTCCGGAGACGGTCCGGGGGACCACGCGTCCCTGGTCGTCGAGGTCGACCCGCTCCACCTGCAGCGCCTCGAAACCGGTCACCCTCCCGCCCTTCGCCACGAACCGCTTCACCGCGGTGCCGGGGAGGAGTTTCGCACCTTCCGAGACCGCCTCCTCCACCTCCCAGGAGAACGCGGGCATCGCCTCCCGGGATTCGACGCAGGCGACCGTCACGTCGGCCGCGCCCATCCGGAGGGCGGTCCGCGCCACGTCGATCGCCACGTTCCCTCCACCGATCACGACCACCCGCCCGTGCAGGTGGAGGGGTTGATGCTTCCGGACCCGGGTCAGGAACGAAAGGGCTTCGAAGTATCCCTGCTCCTCGCCCCCGGCCCCGGGCAGGCGGACCGATTCCCACGCGCCGACGGCGACCAGCACCGCGTCGAATCCTTCCCTCTCGAGGGTGGCGAACGTCGCGTCCTTCCCGAACGCGACGCTCCCCTGGAAATGGATCCCGCGCCCGAAGACGAACTTCACGTCGGAGAGGATCGCTTCCAGCGGGAACCGGAACTCCGTGACGCCGTACCGCATCATCCCGCCGGGCTCCTCGTTCGGGTCGAAGACCGTGACGCGGGCCCCGAGGCGCGCCAGGGTGTTCGCGGCCGACAGCCCCGCGGCGCCTGCCCCGACGACCGCCACGCGGGGCCCGGGGACCCCCTCGGCCACCTCGGAGGAGGGGTAGACGCCGGCGGCGTACCCGAGGTCCGCGGCGTACCGCTTGATTCCCATGATCGAGATCGG
>DASWBR010000158.1:0-3489 GCA_036390495.1 Candidatus Deferrimicrobiaceae bacterium
GCAGCGCGGGAGATCCCCATGCGACCGGCGATCTCCTCCCCCGAGACGAAGCACCCCTGCCGCTCCCCGAGGATTCGGTGGAGCCTCTCCCCCATCATCCTCCCGCCGCGGGGCGCCCGGAATAAACCATCATTCCATTAAGCATTCCGGGGTGGGGGAAATCAACCGAAAGGTTGGCCGCCTGCACGGCTTCCCCGGTCACAGGGAGATGGCGGAGTACGGCTCGGCCCGGCGCGCCCATTCGCTCTGGGGATACCGCGCGACCAGCAGGTCATACGCCCTCCGGAGCTCCTTCGGGTCGTGGCTTTCCTTGTAGCCTGCCACGCCCCGGAGGAACGCCGCCTCGGGAGCGGCCCCCGCGGCGGGGTGGCGCGACAGGACCGTCTCGAAGAGCGGGATCGCTTCGCCGTGCCGGTCGGAGTTGTAGGAGATCTTCGCTCGGCCGAGCCAGAGGTGGGCGAGGAGGTCGTCGGTGGGGACGTATCCGACGAAGCGGTGGTGCTCCTTCCCGTCCGGATCGTGGATGATGAAGGCGGGCGTCCACTGGACGCCGAACCGGCGCATCGCCTCCGTAGGGTGGTCCCAGTTGCATTCCGTGCGCACGGGGAAGAAGTTCCCGTTGATGAACTCGCAGACGGCCTGTTCGGAATACGGACCCGTATTCATCCTGGCGCAGCCGATTCACCCGTCGAACCAGAAATCCTGGTAGACCGGCCGGCCGGCCTCTTTCGCCTTCGCCAGGGCGGCGAGGAAGTCGGTGTCCCAGCGGATGCCCTGCATGGCGCCCTCCCAGTGGACCGTCGTCCTGCGGTGCTCCCCAATTATCCCACGGCGGGAGGCCGTGTTGCACGACGGGAGGGCGATTTCAGACCGTGACCTTCCCCTGGTGGGTCCCGAAGACGGAGCGCATCACGTCGGATATCTCGCCCAGCGTGGCGTAGGCGCGCACGGCCGTCAGGATCGGCGCCATGACGTTCCCCTTCCCGCGGCACGCGCCGGCGAGATCCCCGAGGGCGGAGCGGACCGCGCCGTCGTCCCGGCGCTTCCGGAGGGCGGAGAGCCGCTTGCGCTGTTCTTTTTCGACCCGGGGATTTACCTTCAGGAGCCCTTCCGGGGGGGGTTCCTTCACCGTGAACTCGTTCACCCCGACGATGATCCGGTCCTTCCGCTCCACCTCCAGCTGGTACCGGTACGCCGCGTCCTGGATCTCCTTCTGGATGTACCCCGAGTCCACCGCCGGGATGACGCCCCCCATCCGATCGATCCGCGCGATGTACTCCGCCGCCTGGTGCTCCATGCCGGTGGTGAGCGACTCGATGGCGTAGGAGCCCCCCAGCGGGTCGACGATGTCCCCCGCCCCGCTCTCGTGGGCGATGAGCTGCTGGGTGCGCAGGGCGATCCGGACGGACTCCTCCGTCGGGAGGGAGAGCGCCTCGTCCCGCGAGTTCGTGTGGAGCGACTGGGTTCCCCCGAGGACGGCGGCGAGGGCCTGGATCGTGACGCGCACCACGTTGTTGTCCGGCTGCTGCGCCGTGAGGGAGGAGCCGGCGGTCTGCGTGTGGAACCGGAGCATCCACGATCGCGGATCCCTCGCCCCGAACCGCTCCCGCATGATCTTCGCCCACAGGCGCCGGGCGGCGCGGAACTTGGCGACCTCCTCGAGGAAATTGTTGTGCGCGTTGAAGAAGAACGCCAGGCGCGAGGCGAAGGAGTCCACCGTCATCCCCGCGTCGATGGCGGCCTGCACGTAGGCGATCCCGTTCGCCAGCGTGAAGGCGATCTCCTGGGCCGCCGTCGATCCGGCCTCCCGGATGTGGTACCCCGAAATGGAAATGGTGTTCCACTTCGGGACATGGTCCTTGCAGTAGGCGAAGATGTCCGTGATGACCCGCATCGAGGGGGCGGGCGGGAAGATGTAGGTCCCCCGCGCGATGTACTCCTTGAGGATGTCGTTCTGGATGGTGCCGTTCAGGTCTTTCGCCTGGACCCCCTGCTTCTCCCCCACGGCGACGTACATCGCCAGGAGGATCGCCGCGGTGGAGTTGATCGTCATCGACGTGGAGACCTTCCCAAGGGGGATCCGGTCGAACAGGATCTCCATGTCCTCGAGGGAGTCGATTGCCACGCCGACCTTCCCGACCTCCCCGAAGGCGATCGGGCTGTCGGAGTCGTACCCCATCTGCGTGGGAAGATCGAAGGCGACGGAGAGGCCCGTCTGACCGTGCTCCAGCAGGTACCGGTACCGCTTGTTCGACTCCCTCGCGTCGCCGAACCCTGCGTACTGCCGCATCGTCCAGAAGCGGCCGCGGTACATGGTGGGCTGGACGCCGCGGGTGAAGGGGTACTCGCCCGGGAAGCCCGCGTCCCGGAGGTAGTCGAACTCCTCGAGGTGCTCCGGGGTGTACAGGCGCCCGAACTCCTCGCCGGAGGTGCTCTCGAAGCGCGGCCTGCGCTCCGGGGCCTTCGCCGTCGCGGGCAGGAGGACCTCGCGCTCCCAGCGCGCGCGCGCGGCCCGGATCCCCGCCGCCTTCTCCCCCTTCCCTTCCCTTCCCGACATCGGCGCCCCCCCTACTCCACCAGGAGCAGCTTCGCCCCGGACTCCACCACTTCGCCCTCGCCGACGAAGATCTCCTTCACCTTCCCCGCGATCGCCGACTTCAGTTCGTTCTCCATCTTCATCGCCTCGACGACGATCACCCCCTGGTCGACCCTCACCTCCTCGCCCTCGGTCACCAGGATCTTGACGACCTTGCCCGGCATCGGGGAGGAGACCATGGCCTTGCCGGCGGCGCCCTTGGCCCCCGCCCGGATCATGGCGCGGCGCTGCTCGTTCATGAGGGAGAACTTGTGGCAGTCCCCGTTGATGAGCACCTCGAAGGCGTCCCCGGGGACCGGGGTGACGTCCACCTCGAGGGACGTGAACCCGTACAGCACCGACCAGAGGTGGTTGGCCACCTGGTGGGCGTCGACCACGACCTCCCGCCCGTCGAGGGTCACCTTGTAGTTCGACCCGCCGAGTTCCTCGACGGAGATCTTCACTTCCCGCTCGCCGATCGTCGCCACGTAGTTCATCGCCGCACCTATCCGATCTTCCGGATTCCGGGACGGGTGGAGTACTTCCACATCGATACGGGCCCCGCCGCTTCCCCGGGTCTCTGCGCCACCGCGCGCTTCCGGTCCTCCGTGTACACCTGGATCGCCGCCGTGACGAGGGCGACGTCCTCGTTCTCCAGCACGCGCGCCTCCTCCTCCTTGAAGAACACCTTGTCGATGAAGTTGGTGTCGAAGTCCCCCGCGATGAAGTGCCGGTTGTTCATCACCCGGATGTGGAAGGGGATGGTGGTTTTGACGCCCGTGACCACGTACTCGGCGAGGGCGCGTTTCATCCGGGCGATCGCCTCCGTCCGGTCCTTCCCCCACGCCACCAGCTTGGAGATGATGGGGTCGTAGTAGATCGGGATCTCGAACCCCGCGTACATCCCCGAATCG
>DASWBR010000159.1:0-6646 GCA_036390495.1 Candidatus Deferrimicrobiaceae bacterium
GACGATGTTCGTACGCCGGTTACGATATTGCACCGGGGCGGATGGGCGGCAATCCCGGGCTTAAAAATTCCGCCATGTATTCCATTGGTTATATGTATGCCTCATGGAATAATTTTTGCATTATCCTGTTAATCCGTTCTATCATTCCGATGCAGGAGGATACCGGCAGGCCGGTATCCCCGATTTCCCGGTTCGTCCGGCAGCACCGGGGTCAGAGGAATACATTCCCCTTCTTCGAAGGGACAGGAGGCAATGATGAAAAAGATCGTGATCGCGGCCCTGTTCTCCGTTCTCGTCTTCGCCAACGCCGACGTGGCCGGCGCAGCGGGAGGAATCGGCGTCGACCTCTCGGGCAACTGGGCTTCGGAACCCTCGAGCGGGTTCGACGACACGTTCGGCCTCGAGTTGGGCATGAACGTGGACTTCCGGAAGTTCGGGGTGAACATCGACTCGAAGAACCTGGAACTCCTGGGCCGGGTCAGCCTCGGGTACTACGACTGGGACAAGACCCAAAGCGGCTTCAACCTCGATTACCAGCGGATCCCGCTCTTCCTCGGGGCGCGGCTCCAGACATCGCTCGCCCCCCAGGTCAAGTTCTACGGGCAGCTGGGACTCGAATTCAGCTTCGACGACAAGGAATACGTCAACGCCTTCGGGAAGCAGTCGGACTCGGAACTGAATGTCGGCCTCACGCCGGGAATCGGCCTCCTTTTCCCCATCACCAACAGCTTCTACGCGGCCGTCCGTTTCGACTACCACATCATTTCGGACGATTACGCGACGCTCGGCCTGACGCTGGGATTCAACCTGCCCTGAAGAGGGATGCCCGTGCCGGGGGCGTAAGGGAGGGGCAGGTCACCTCCCGACCCTCCGGTACAGCAGACCCGCAATGACATAGAGGATCGCGCCGATCCCGATCGTCCCGCGGAAGCCGAGCCACAGGGCACCGATCGACGCGAGCGACGCCCCGGCCACGGAGAAGAAGCCGTTCACGGCCCAGGCGAAGGGGATCGCCTTGCCTCCCGCTGCCGCGAGGCGCGAGATCGCCGCCGGGAACGGGATCCCCATCAGGAACGCCGCCGGCGCAAGCGCCGCGGCGAAGGCGGCCGTCCGCACCGCCCACCCGCGCGCGAGCAGGGGTCCGGCGGCGGCCGAGAGCGCGACGAACCCGGCCACGACGCATACCGCGATGCCCGCGAAGACCCGCCTCATCGCCAGCGAAGATTCCCAACGCCCCGACACCGCGCTCCCGATCCCGGAGAAAAGGGAAAAACCCCCGATCGTCAGGGCGGCGGCGCGGAGGGCGTCCCCGAGGACGAGGATGCCGGCCTTGAGGAACGTGAGCTCCACGAGCATGTAGGCCAGCCCGAGTGCGGTGAAGTAGCCGGCCACCGGGAACGTGGCCGCCTCGCCGGTTCCGTCCCGCGCGAAGGCGGCGGGCAGGATCAGGAGCGCCGCCGCCAGGACGAGCGACACGCCCAGCGAGAGCACCAGGAACACGATGCCCCACTCCACGAAGGGAACCCACTGGTCCCCGAGGATCCGCCGGAACTCCGGCAAGGTCCGCAGGCGCAGGAAGCGGTGGAAGTACGGCGAGTCGTCGGTCACGGGGGCGAGGTCGAACAGCCCGGCCTCCCGTTCCCCGGGGGGGCCCTGCAAGGCATCGGAAACCGCCCCGCGCAGCGCCCGTTCCTCCGCGCTTCCGCCGGCCTCGGCACCCTCCGGGGGCCAGACCATGGAATACCCGTAGTCGGAACAGAAACGCCTCACCCGGTCGATCTCCGCCGGACGGAACGGCGTGCGCCGCGCAACCACGGAAAAGGTCCCCCAGCCGCGGATCACCGCGATCCGGTCGCCGGGTGGCACGAGGCCTGCGTCCGAAAGCTCTGCCCGCATCGTCCGGAGGATCTTCACGCTCTCCCTCGGGGGCGCCTTGAGCCACCCCGAAAACGCGAGGAGTCCTTCCTCCCCGAGACGGGGGAGCGCCGCCCGGATCCCTTCGCGCGTCAGGAGGAACGTCTCGCCGGTCGCGTGGACCCCGAGCGAGGAGAAGGTCGCCGAGGAGATGTCCGCCACCTCGACGATGTCGAAAACCCGCCGGTCCCGTGCGAGGAAGTTCCGCGCGCCCTCTTCCCGGATCTCGACCGGGAGGGACGCCGGCCATCCCCCGGAGAAGCCGGACAGGTCCCCGCGGACCAGCCGCACGAGTTCCCGCGCGGGCTCCACGATCGTCAGGGACGAGGCGCCGTTCGCCGCGGCCGTCAACACCCCTTCCGTCCCACGAAGGCCGAACTGGAGGACCCGCGGATGCGGAATTAACCGGTACGGGAGAACGGCGGGGAAATACCCGAGGTATGCGGGCGGCGACTTTCCGCCGTCCTTCGGGACGACCCCGCGCTGCTCGCCGTCCGCGAACAGCGCCGCCTGCGGCGGAATCTCCCCGGCGAACCGGAAACTCAGCCCCGGCGCGTTGTGGATCCCCGGGGCGAAGACCGCCCGGTAATCCCCCGAAATCCCGGAGCGGGATGCGATCTCCCGCGACTCCGGCAGTTTCCGGACGGCAGCGAGATCCTTGTAGGGCGAAAGCCGCGGCTCCGCGGGCGGGAAGACCAGAAGGAGGAGGACGGCGGCCAGCGCGGCCGCCCTGCTCCTCCGGAACAATCCCCCGGTGTCCGACAGGACGAAGGCGCACGCCACCGCCCCGAGGGCGAGGGGAAGGCGCAGGAGTCCGCCGGTCGGGACGAGCACGAGGAACGGGAGCGCGGCGAGCGCGCCCGCCGCCGATCCCGCGAAGGAAGCCGCGTAGATCGGCCCGGGCCGGAGCCGGAGGAACGCGAACGGGATCGCCGTGGCGCAGCCGGAAAGGAAGAAGGGAACGGCCAGAAGGAAGAAGAAGGCCCCGAAACGCGGCCATGCAACGGGATCCCACAGTAGCAGGAACGGGTCGAACGGGACGAACTGCGAGACGCGGAACGCGAGGTCGAACGCCGGCACGGCAAGGAGGACCATCCACGCGAAGAGCCCTCCGGGGGACCGCTCGACCCTCCGCCGGGACATCCGCAGCGCGACCCCGGCGCCCCCGAAGCCGAGCATCGCCTGCGAGACGATCAGCGGGACGAAGTGCGGCCAGAACCGGAACGACAGGAGCCGGATGAGGACGATCTCGTACGACAGCGTGGCCGCCGAAAGGAAGAATATGGCCGGGACGACCCTGCCGGACATGCCGCCGGCGGAAACCGGGTCCCCGCCCCCCTTCTGCGCTGCGGCGTTCATGGGGTGTTCCTCAGTGTCCGATGAGGCGGACGAAGGCGACGGGAAGAACGTTCCTGTGCGTGACGGAGCCTTTTGGATCCTTTTCGATGAAGACGAGGTTCTGGGTCATGAAGGGGCCGCCGACCGGCATGATCATCCGGCCCCCCTCCCGCAGTTGGCGCAGGAGAGGCGGGGGGATGTGGCCCCCCGCGCAGGTGACGATGATGGCGTCGAAGGGCGCCTTCTCCTCCCAGCCGAAATAGCCGTCCCCCTGCCGGACCACGACGTTGCGGAAGCCGAGGTCCGAGAGCGTCTGCCGGCTGCGGACGGCCAGGGAGTCGAGGATCTCGACGGAGTAGACCTCCGCGGCGATCTTCGCGGCGACCGCCGCCTGGTACCCGGACCCGGTTCCCACCTCGAGAACGCGGTCGGTCTCCTTGAGACGCAGGATCTGTGTCATGAAGCCGACGATGTAGGGTTGGGAGATCGTCTGCCCTTCCCCGATCGGGAGGGGAAACGGTTCGTACGCCCTCGAGCGGAAGGGATGCGGAACGAAGAGGTGCCGGGGCACGTCCCGCATCGCGGCCAGGACGCGCGGGTCGGTGACCCCCCCGCGCTCGATCTGGTCGCGCACCATCGCCGCCCGCTCCTGCAGGTACGGATCGTCCGTGGCCGACGCCCCGCAGAGCGCCGCCGACAGGACGGCCGCGGCGATCGCGACAAGGCGAAGGGAATTCATCCCCCTCCTCGATGATGCGTACATCCCCCGCACCGTTCCCCGGCGGGTCCCGCTCGCCTTCTCCTTTCGGGCTATTCGGATGAACCGGACCCCGGCGGGGCCGTTTCCGCGCCCGGGTCGCCGGCGCCGATGTGGAACCCCGCGTCGACGTAGTGCACTTCCCCGGTCACGCCGGAAGCCCAGTCCGACAGGAGGTACGCGGTGGCGTTCCCCACCTCCTCCTGCGTCACGTTCCGGCGGAGCGGGGCGCCGCGGGCGTTCTTCTCCATCAGCCGGCGGAAATCGTTCACGCCGGAGGCGGCCAGCGTGCGGATCGGCCCGGCCGAGATGGCGTTGACGCGGATCCCTTCCGGCCCGAGGTCGTGGGCCAGGTAACGGGTCGCCGCCTCGAGGGCGGCCTTCGCCACGCCCATCACGTTGTAGTTCGGCACGGCGCGAACCGCCCCGAGGTAGCTCATCGTCACCATGGCCCCCCCCCGTCCCATCAACCGGGCCGCCCCCCGGGCGCAGGCGATGAAGGAGTAGGCGGAAACATCCAGCGCGAGGTGGAAATCGGCGCGCGAGGTGTCCCGGAAATTGCCCTTGAGCGATTCCCGGTTCGCGAAGGCGATGGAGTGCACGAGGAAATCGATTCGCCCCCAGCGGGCCCCGACTTTGGCGAAGAACCCGTCGAGTTGGCCGTCGTCGCCGACGTCCAGCGGTTCGACGAACCCCGACCGGATCGACTCCGCCAGGGGCTGAACACGCCTCCTGAGCGCCTCGCCGAGATAGCTGAACCCGAGTTCGGCCCCCTCGCGGTGACAGGCCTTTGCCACGCCCCAGGCAATGGATTTCTCGTTCGCGACGCCGAGGATCAGCCCTTTCTTTCCCTGCAGAATGCCCATGGGGTACCCCCTGTTCCGACCACTCCTGATCTTAACAGGGAGCGCCGGAGAGGGGGAAGATTCCGGAGGTCTTCGGGCCGGTCATGGTACTTTACGGGAAACAGGTCCTTCGGAAACCCTCAAGGGAGAGCCCGCCCATGAAGAGATTGCGCACGGTTCTTGCGACGGTACTGCTGGGCATTACCATGGCTTCGGCGTCCCTGGCGGCCGACACGCTCGAAGAGGCGAAGAAGAAGGGGTTCCTCGCCGTGGGGGTGCGGGACGCCACCCCGCCCATGAGCTTCCTGGACCGGGAGAAGGGGGAGATCGCCGGCGTCGAGGTCGACCTGGTCGCGGCGGTCGCCAGGAAGATCGGTGTCCCCCTCAAGCTCGTCCCCGTCGCCGCCGACGGGCGGATCGAAGCGCTCCAGGGCGGGAAAGTGGACCTGATCGCCGCGTCGTTCAGCAAGACTCCCGACCGGGAGAAACTCGTGGACTTCAGCCTGACCTATTTCACGACCCGCCAGAGGATCCTCGCGAGGAAGGGGGCCGTCTCCACCCTCAAGGACCTCGAGGGGCAGAAGATCGCGGTCGTCAAGGGGACCACCACCGAAACGAACCTCCTGAAGAAGGTGCCTTCCGCCGACGTCCTCGCCCTCGGCGACATGCGCGAGGTCATCGGCGCTCTCGCCAGGGGCGAGGTCGACATCGTGTCGGGGGACGGCGTGACCCTTTACGGGTACCTCATGATGGCCCCGGAGGACAAGAAGGGGAAATTCGAGATCCCTGCGGACGTTACCCTCGCGGACGAACCGTACGGGATGGCGGTCCGGCTGGGGGACAGGAAGTTCCTCGACCTCGTGAACGGGGTCCTCACCGAACTGAAGAGCAGCGGGGAGGCGGAGAAGATCTTCACCAGATGGTTGAAGGGTGGGCCGGGTGCATCGTCCGACCCCCTCGCGGATTACAGGGCCAAATCCGATCAGGCCCACCAGCGGAACAAGCAGAAAATGTATCAGGACAGCCGGAGCCAGTACGATTACCAGTACGACGACACCTGGTGGTGGTACGGCGGTTGGGGAGGCGGCTGGGCCGGATATTACCGCTGGTAGGCCAGGAGGGAAATTATGGGAAGAGGCAACGTTCTTGCCGGGTTCCTCCTGGCGACGCTTCTCGCGGCCGGTAACGCATTCTCCCAGTCCCCGGCCGGCGTCACCGGTTCCGCCGGCTGCCGGGAGTGCCACGAGCGGTTCTACCAGCTCTGGTCCACCTCCTTCCACGGGCTGGCGATGCAGCCGTTCACCCCGAAACTCGCGAAGGAGAAGCTCACGGAACCGGCGGGGGATCTCGCGGCAGGGGGAATGCACTACCGGGCCGACGTCGGCGGGGAGATCGCGTGGGTCGTAGAGCAGGGCCCGAAGGGGGAGCGGAAGTACCGGATCGACTACGCCGTGGGCGGGAAAAACGTATTCTACTTCCTGACCCCCCTCGAAAAGGGGCGCCTGCAGGTCCTGCCCGTCGCCTACGACGTGCGAAAGAAGGAGTGGTTCCCGACCACCGACAGCCACCTGCGCCCTTTTTCCGGCAACGCGGCCCCTCTACCCTGGACGGACCCGCTCTACACCTTCAACACCTCGTGCCACGGGTGCCACGTGAGCCAGGTCTCCATCAACTACGACCTCGCGACCGACAGCTACCGCACCACCTGGACGGAGCCGGGGATCAACTGCGAGACGTGCCACAACCCCGGGGGGGAGCACGTGCGGGTGGCCCGGGAGACCCCCAAGGGGGA
>DASWBR010000160.1:0-8527 GCA_036390495.1 Candidatus Deferrimicrobiaceae bacterium
CGGATCACGGGGAGGAGGCGCGCGATGAATACGGTCGCCTCCCCGTGGCGGGCGAACCACCGGTCCGCCAGGTCGAGATCCTGGCGGGACATCAGGACGTATTTGCCGTACCGCTCGATCAGCGGCCGGCCGCCGTACATCCCGAGGTAGTAGGCGGGGATCGATCCCGCGACGCATCCGACGGCGCCCGCGAGGGCCACCTCCCACAGCGTGTGGACCCCCTTGTGGACGAGGTAGCCGGAGAACGGCATGATCACTTCCGAGGGGAGGGGGATGCACGCGGACTCGATCCCCATCAGCAGGACGATCCCCGGCAGCCCCATCGAGGAAATGACGAAGATCACGAACCCCGCGATGGCTTCCAGGACCCTTGCGACCACGACCGGGGACCTTGCCTAGAGCTTCTTCCCTCCGATGATCCGGACGGTCCCCGCCTTCCGGTCCTTCCCCGCCGCCTTGCAGTAGACCAGGACGATCTGGTCCGGCTGAAGCGCCTCCCGCGTGACCTTCTTCGTCCCGTCGAAATATTTCGTGTCCTTGTCGAGGAGAATCATCAGGTCGCGCTTGCCGGCGGCATCTTCGGGCATGGTGGTGTTCTTCAGATAAAGGGCGTTTTCCGCCACCTTCGCAATCGTCCCCTTCAGGCACTCCGGCTCGGCGGCGTTGTCCTGGCCGACGCCGGGAACGGGGTGGAGCAGCATGACTGCGAGGACCGCGAGGCACGACAGGACGTTCCGGGCCATCTCGTTCGGATCCTCCTTTGGTTTCGTGGAATGGGAAGAAGCGCCCCGTCCCGGGCGCGGAAACATGACTGCATTCTATCGCCTCCCGGCGGAAAGGCAAGGAAAGGCGGAGTGGCCCAGGCCTGCCAGGGGGGGAGATTTCCGGTATCATCCGGCCGCGGAGGCCGTACACTGGGTGTGGGGCAGAAACCAACTGGAAAGGATTCATCCGGATGATCCGCGACCCTGTCGTCCTCCTCCAGAGCCTCGTCCTCTCCCTCTCCGACTCCCTCGACCTGGTGCACCACGCCGCCGTCGACCACCAGCAGCGGGTCGCCTACATCGCCCTGCGCCTCACCCTCCCGATGTCGCGGTCCGTGGAGGAGCAGTCCGAACTGCTCTACGCCGCCGCCCTCCACGACATCGGCATGCTGTCCGTCGAGGACCGGATCGACCTGATGCTGGGGGAGATGGAGGACCTGGACTCCCACGTGCGGATCGGTGCGCAACTGCTCGGCCGTTTCGACCTGTTCCGGACGACCGCCGAGATCGTGCGGTACCACCACAAGCCGTGGAACGCGCGCGACGGCTGGGAGGGAGTGCCGCCCCCCGTGCGCCTGTCCGCGAACGCCGTCCACCTGGCCGACACGGTGGAGCGGTTGATCCGCCGGGACACCGGCGTGCTGGGGCAGGTGCCGCGGATCGTCGCCGAGGTGGACCGCGTTTCGGGGGAGCAGTTTTCCCCCGACCTGGTCGACTCGTTCCACGCCTTCGCCGGCATCGAGTCGTTCTGGCTGGACGCGGTATCGCCGCGCATCGACTCCGTCATCTCCGGGATGGTGGAGTGGCCCCGGGTGATCCTCCCGATGGACAGCCTGGAGCAGTTCGGCCAGATCCTCTCCCGCATCGTCGACTTCCGCAGTTCCTTCACCGCGACCCACTCCAGCGGGGTGGCGACCACGGCTTCGCTCCTCGCGAGGCGCCTGCTCTTCGAGGAGCGGGAGTGCCGCCTCATCCGGATCGCCGGGCACCTCCACGACCTGGGGAAGGTGGCGGTACCGAACGCGATCCTGGAGAAGCCCGCGCGCCTGAACTCCTCCGAGTTCGACGTCATCCGGGGGCACGCCTACCACACGTTCCGGATCCTCGAGAACATCGGCGGGTTCGAGGAGATCAGCCGGTGGGCCGCCTTCCACCACGAACGGATGGACGGGAACGGATACCCCTTCCACCACCGCGGGGATGCCCTGCCGCTCGGATCCCGGATCCTCGCCGTGGCGGACGTGTTCACCGCCCTCACGGAGAACCGGCCGTACCGGAGGGGGGTGATGCGGGACGGGACGATCGGGATCCTGCGGGAGTTCGCCTCCAGCGGGTCGCTGGACGGGCGGATCGTTTCGGTGCTGATCGACGGGTACGAACCGATCAACCGGGACCGGGCGGACACGCAGGAGGCGTACGCGGCGGAGTACTCCCGGCGCGACGAGGACCGGGGGCGGGGGCTGTCCCTCCTTTCGTGATCACCCCACGGTGATGTACGGGGGACCGATGGAGAGGGTCGGCTGGGCGTCGCCCACCGGCACGCCCTGCCCGTCCTTCCCGCACGTCCCGATCCCGAACCCGAGGTCGGAGCCGATGCGGTCGATCATGGAGAGGACCTCCGGCCCGTTCCCGGCGATCGTTGCGCCGCGCACCGGCTCCCCGCGCTTCCCTCCCTCGATCCGGTATCCTTCCGCCACCTCGAACATGAAATCCCCGGTGACGGTGTTCACCTGCCCCCCTCCCATCTTCACGACGAGAAGCCCGCGGTCTGCGCCGGAGAGGACCTCCTCCGGAGGGGAGTCCCCCGGGAGGATGAGGGTGTTGGTCATCCGGGGGATCGGCCGGTGCCGGTACGACTCCCGGCGGCCGTTTCCCGTGGGAACGACGCCGTCGCGGAAGGCGGAGAGGCGGTCGTGGAGATACCCCTTCAGGATGCCGCCCGAAACGAGAAGCGTCCGGTTCCCGGGCGTCCCCTCGTCGTCCATCCCGTACGAGCCGCGTTTTCCCGGCAGGGTGGCGTCGTCGGCGATCGAGACGAGGGGGGAGCCGACCCGCTCCCCCAGCCGGTCCCTGTAGACCGACATCCCCCGCCGGGCCAGGTCCGCCTCCAGCCCGTGGCCGATCGCCTCGTGGACCATCGTCCCGCCCGCTTCGGAGGACAGGACGACCGGCATGCGCCCCCCGGGGATGCGCGCCGCGCGGAGGGACCGCACCGCCCGCCCGGCCGCCTGCCGGGCGAGGCGCTCCGGGACGCCCTCCTCGAGGAACTCCAGCCCCTGGGTCCCGCCGGCGGACTCGTACCCCGTCGTCAGCCCGGACCCGTTCCCCGCGACGCAGTGCGCGGCGAAAAGGCCGTACGTCTGCTCCTCCGCGGCGAAGACGGCCGGGTGGGCGGCCACCTCGATTCTCCGCCGCTTCTCGGCGTACGTGACCCGCACCTGCCGGACCTCCGGAGACACGCCGCGCGCGACGCGGTCCGTTTCCCGGACGAGGGCCACCTTCTCCCCGATCCCCCGGGAGGAAGGGGGGACGCGGACGGAGGTGGGACCCCGGACCGCGGCGGGGGAGGCGGGGAGATCGGCGGGGATTCCCTCCCCCCCGGCGTACCGGGAGAGGTCCCCCGCGAGGGAGAGGAGGGCTTGTGCGTCCCGGTCGTTCGAGTAGGCGTAATACGTCTTCCCCCGGAAGAGGAGCCGGAGCCCGATCCCGGCATCCTCCCCCGAGATCACCCGCTCCACCCGGGAGTCGTCCAGCAGGATCGTCAGCGAGCGGGTCTCCTCGGAGAACAGTTCGGCGTACTCTCCGCCGCGGGACAGCAAGGCGGAGAGGACCCGCCCCACGGGGATCCGCGACAGTACGGAAACCTCGGCCACCGGCCCCTCCTGCGTCGTAATGCCTGTAGTGTATAATACCCGTACGGTTTGCTTCTTTTTTCATCGGGGGACGACATGAGAACCTACGCCGCGATGGGGGCCCTGGCCCTCATTCTTATTACCGCCCCGGGGGAAGCCTTCCACGGGTACGCCTCCACGATGAACGCCCAGCTCGAGTCCCGTGCCTATGCGTACTTCCTCGCCGGGTACCTCGAATACCGGGAGGGGAAGCTGGACGCGGCGCTGGAGTCGTACCAGAAGGCCCTCAAGTACGCCGGCGAAGAGCCGGACATCCTCTACGAAATCGGGAACGTCCAGGTGAAGAAGGGGCGCCTCACGGAGGCGCGGGATGCCCTGCGGAAAGCCCTCGCCGCCGACGAGGGGCACACCCGGTCGCGGTACCTCCTCGCCGGCATTCTCGCCGCTTCGGGGGAAAGGGCCCGGGCCCTCGAGGAGTACGGGCGTGTGGTGAAGGAAGACCCGGAGAGCGAGGAGGCGTACCTTCACATCTCCACGCTCCACGCGGAGCAGGGGGAGTTCCCGAAGTCGGAGGAGACCCTCGGGATCCTGATCGAGAGGAACCCGGATTCCTACCTCGCCTATTACTACCGGGGCAGGGTCCAGGCGGCCCAGAAGAAGTACGAGGCGGCCCTGGCGGATTACGACAAGGCCCTCTCGCTCGCGCCCGGATTCGACGCGGCCCTCATCGAATCCGGCGCGGTCCTCGAGATTCTCGACCGGAACGCCGAAGCGGAGGAGCGGTACCAGAAAGCCCTCCACGCCTCGCCGAGCAACCCCTTCATCCGGGAGCGGCTCGGCCGCGTGCTGATCCGCGAGAAGAAGATCGACCAGGCGGTGGGGCAATACGAGGAGCTGAAGAAATTCTCCCCCTCCAACCTGGATTTCCGGACGAAACTGGGGCTCCTCTACCTCGACCGGGACCGGTTCGACGACGCCATCAACGAGTTCAACTTCGTCCTCGGCGCCGACCCGGGGAACGCCCAGGTCCTGTTCTTCCTCGGGACGGCATACGAGGAGAAAGGGGCCGTGGCGGAGGCCCAACAGGCGTTCCGGAAGGTGCCCGAGAACTCCCCCGCGTACCGGGAGGCGATGCTCCATCTGGCCATGTCCTTCACGCGGGAGAAGAAGGCCGACGAGGCGACCGCCATCGTGCGCACGCTCCGGGAGAAGAACCCCGAAGACGTGGATCTGATGATATTCCAGGCGGGGCAGTTCGAGGAGGCGAAACGGTACGAGGAGGCACTCGCCGTCGCCACCGAGGCCACCACGAAGGCGCCGTCGAACCCCGGCGCCTGGTTCACCCTCGGCGTCGTTTCCGACAAGATGGGGAAGCTGAACCAGGTGATCGCCGCGATGGAGCGGGTGATCGAGCTCGATCCCCGGCACGCCACCGCGCTGAACTACCTGGGATACACCTTCGCGGACCGCAACATCCGCCTTCCCGAGGCGGAGAAGCTGACCCTGCGGGCGCTGGAGATCCGGCCCGACGACGGGTACTTCCTCGACAGCCTCGCCTGGGTGCATTACCGCCAGGGGGACTACCCCCGCGCCGAGGCGGAGCTCCGCCGCGCCCTCAAGATGGCCCCCGACGACCCGGTCATCCTGGAGCACCTGGGCGACGTCCTGCTCGCCCAGGGGAAGAGCGGGGAGGCGGTCACCTTCTACGAGCGGGCCATCGCGAAGGGCCACGAGAAGCCGGAGGACGTCTCGGCAAAGCTCCAGGGGATCCGGAAGGCGGGGCCCGCGGGAAAGTGAGGGGCCGTCCCGCCCTCCGTTTCGCCGTCCCGCTCCTGATCGCCATCGCCGCGTCGGGGTGCGCCCCGTCCCGGGTGGTTCTGACCGGCCCGGAGAGCGGGCGGGCGGAGGCGTTCTTCGCGGACCAATCGGCCGCGGTCGCCTTCCCCGTGAAGGCGTCCTTCTCGGGGGTCCTCTCCCCCTTCGCGCGGGATGCCGTCCCCTTCCTGGCGGGGGTGAACGCCCGGTCCCCCGCGGAGGAGACGGTGGGACTGTACGACCCGTTGGGGCGCGGCGTGCTGTTCCTCTCGAACGACGGGCGCCGCATCGAGCTCTCCCGGGGGCCCGCCGCGGACCTCGCGGGTTTCCCGGGCGCGGAATCCCTGGAGTCGCGGGACCTCTCGATCGCGCGGGTCCTTTCCGGCGCCCCCGGCTACCCCGTGTCCGGGGGCGAGGCGTCGCGGGGCCGCGACGGCGCCTGGTCCCTTTCGGACGACCGGCAGACGCTCCACTCAGATCCCGGGAGGAGGTTCCTCGCACGTGCCTCGTACCGTCTCCCCGGCATGACCGTGGAGGTTTCGTACCCCGATCGGAAATCCGGCGGGGCGCCCGCCCGGCTTTCGCTCTCGATCCGGGGGGCAGGCATTCTGTTGCGGAGGGACGAGGAATGAGCCGATCCCCGCGGTGGTGGACGCTCCTCCCCGCGCTGCTCCTGCTTAGCGGGTGCGGCGGGGGAAAGCCGGAAGGTCCTGGAAAGGGGGCGGGCGCCGCGGGACCCCCCGCGTACGGCGACGCCATCGTCGAGGGGAGCATCGGGGACGTCAGCGGATTCCTCTCCGCGGTCACGACGGACGCCTCCTCCCACGCCGCGGCCAACTACGTCTTCAACGGCCTGGTCCGGTACGACAAGGACATAAAGCTCGAGGGGGAACTCGCGGAATCGTGGGAGATCTCCCCCGACGGGAAGAAGATCACCTTCCACCTCCGCAAGGGCGTGAAGTGGCACGATGGGACGCCCTTCACCTCGGACGACGTGATGTTCACCTACCGGCGGTTGATCGACCCCCGAACCCCCACGGCGTACGGGGAGGACTTCAAGCAGGTGAAGCGGGCGACCGCCCCCGACCCGCACACCTTCGTGGTGGAGTACGGGAGGCCCTTCGCCCCGGCGCTGGCCTCCTGGGGGATGCACGTCCTCCCGAGGCACCTGCTGGAGAAATACCCCGACATCTCGAAGAGCCCCCTCAACAAGAAGCCCGTCGGAACGGGGCCGTACCGGTTCGTGGAGTGGAAGACGGGGGAGAAGGTGGTCTTCGACGCCAGCCCCGACTATTTCGAGGGGAAGCCGTACATCGCCCGCGTGATCACGCGCGTCATCCCGGACCAGGCGACCATGTTCCTCGAGCTGAAGTCCGGCGGCGTGGACATCATGAACCTCACCCCGCCGCAATACACGCGGCAGACGGAGACGGCGGAGTTCCGGAAGTCGTTCAGCAAGTACAAGTACACGGCGTCGGCGTACACCTACCTCGGCTTCCGCCTCTCCCACCCCTTCTTCCGGGACGTCCGCGTGCGGCAGGCGATCGCCCACGCGACGGACAAGAAGGCGCTGATCGACGGCGTGCTGCTGGGGCTGGGGCAGGAGGCGACGGGCCCCTACAAGCCCGGCACCTGGGCGTACAACCCGAACGTGAGGAAATACCCCCACGACCCGGGGAAGGCGAAGGCGCTCCTCGCCGAGGCGGGGTGGCTGCCCGGGAAGGACGGGACGCTCGCGAAGGACGGGCGGCGCTTCGAGTTCACCGTGCTGACCAACGCCGGGAACGAGGCGCGCGCGAAGACCGCGGCGATCCTCCAGCAGAACCTCGCGGAGGCGGGGATCCGGATGGAGATCCGCACGGTGGAGTGGGCCGCCTTCATCAACGAGTTCATCGACAAGCGGAAGTTCGACGCCGTCATCCTCGGCTGGAACACCACCCCCGACCCCGACCAGTACGACATCTGGCACTCCTCCAAGACGGGTCCGAAGGAGCTCAACCACGTGGGATACGCCAACGCGGATGTGGACCGGCTCCTCGACGAGGGGCGCAGCACCTTCGATCCAGAGAAGCGCAGGAAGGCGTACTTCCGGATCCAGGAGATCCTTGCGGAGGAGCAGCCGTACGTCTTCCTGTACGTCCCCGAGGCGCTCCCCGTGGTCCAGAACCGGTTCCACGGCATCGAACCTGCCCCCGCGGGGATCTCGTACAATTTCATCAAGTGGTACGTCCCGGCGGCGCTCCAGAAGCACCGGATCCAGCCCTGAATCCCGAGGGACGATGCTCCGGTACATCCTCCGCAGGCTCCTCCTCTCCATCCCGCTCCTGGTCGGGATCAGTCTCGTGTCGTTCCTGATGATGCACATGGCCCCCGGCGGCCCCATCGGGGCGGTGACGGACCTGAACCCGAAGGCGACGGCGGAGTCCCGCGCCCGCCTGCAGGCATACTACGGCCTCGACCAGCCGCTCCACATCCAGTACGGCCGGTGGCTCGCCCGGATGGCGACCCTGGACTTCGGCGAGAGCTTCTCCCCGGACGGACGGCCGGTGTCGGAGAAGATCCGGGAGCGGATCCCGATCACCCTCACCATCAACGTCCTCTCGATGGCGCTGATCTTCCTCGTCGCCATCCCCGTGGGGGTCTACTCCGCGGTGCGGAAAGGGTCCCTCTTCGACAGGATCTCGACGGTGACCGTGTTCACGGGATTCGCCATCCCCACCTTCTGGCTCGCCCTGCTGCTGATGATCCTCTTCGGAGTGAAGCTCGGGTGGCTCCCCATCTCCGGGATCTCCTCGCTGGATTACGGGTCGCTGGGCGTCGCGGGGAAGCTCGCCGACCGGGCCCGGCACCTGATCCTTCCCGTGCTGTTGGCCGCCTTCGGCGGGCTGGCGGGGATGTCCCGGTACATGCGGTCGAACATGCTGGAGGTGATCCGGCAGGATTACGTCGCCACCGCGCGCGCGAAGGGGCTCCCCGAGGGGAAGGTGGTCTTCCGGCACGCGATGCGCAACGCGCTGCTGCCGGTGATCACCATCCTGGGCCTGTCGGTGCCGGACCTGCTCGGCGGCTCCGTGATCTTCGAGACCATCTTCGCCA
>DASWBR010000161.1:0-2789 GCA_036390495.1 Candidatus Deferrimicrobiaceae bacterium
GCCGGGGTCGATGGGGCTTCCCGTGCCGGGGCACGACGTGGCGGTGATCGACGAGGCCGGGAACGAGGTGGCGCCCGGCGAGATCGGGGAGATCGCCGTGAAGGGGCGGCCCCCCGCCCTCTTCATGGGATACTGGAAGGATGAGGCGAAGACAAGGGAGTGCTTCCGGGGCGACTGGTACCTCACCGGCGACCGGGCGTACCGCGACGCGGACGGCTACTTCTTCTTCGTCGGCCGGGGGGACGACGTCATCATCTCCGCGGGGTACCGCATCGGCCCCTTCGAGGTGGAGAGCGCCCTGCTGGAACACGCGGCCGTGGTGGAGTCCGCGGTGGTCTCCTCGCCGGACGAGCTCCGGGGGGAGATCGTCAAGGCGTACGTCGTGCTGCGCGCCGGCCACGATCCGTCGGAGGCGCTGAAGAAGGAGCTCCAGGAGCACGTGAAGAAGGTGACGGCGCCCTACAAATACCCGCGGGACATCGCCTTCGTGAAGGAGCTCCCCAAGACCTCTTCCGGGAAGATCCGGAGGGTCGAGCTGCGGGCGCAGGAATGGAAGAAGGAGGGCCGTTGATCCGCGGCGTCATCTTCGATTTCGGGAACGTCATCTCCGCCTTCGACGTCGGGAAGTTCCTCCGTCGCCTCTGCGGGTGGTCGGGGACCGGCGTGGAGACCCTCCGCGACCGGATCTACGGTTCCGGCCTCCACTCCCGGTACGAGCGCGGCGAGATCACTTCGGAGGAGTTCCACCGCGAGATCTCCCGCATCAGCGGGGCCCGCGTCCCCTCGGAGGAGTTCGCAGAGGCGTTCACGGACATCTTCACCCCCCTCGAGTCCACCCAGAGGCTGATCCGCAGCCTCAAGGGGAAGTACCGCCTGGGACTGCTCTCCAACACGAACGAGTGGCACTTCGAACGGCACATCCGGAACGTCCCGGTGTTTCCCCTCTTCGACGCCGTCACCCTCTCCTACGAGGTCCGCGCCCTCAAGCCTTCCCCGGAGATCTACCGGGACGCCCTCCGGAAACTCTCCCTCCCTCCGGAGGCGTGCGTGTTCATCGACGACATCCGGGAGTACGCGGAAGGCGCCTCCGCGCTCGGCATCCGCGGGATCCGGTACACCGGGCACGACGATCTGCTCCGGGCGCTCGCGGATCTCCGGGTTTCCCTGCCGTGAACCTCCTGATGCTGTACGTCCTCCAGCATCTGCTCCTGCCCCCGGGGATCTTCGTCGCCATCCTCGCACTCCTCTCCCTGCGGTGGGCCGCGCGGAAGCAGTGGGAGCCGGGCATCGTCTCCCTTCTCCTCGCCGGCGCGCTCTACGCGCTCTCCATCGCCCCGGTGGCGGACTGGCTGACCGGGAGCCTCGAGAACCGGTACGCGATTCCCGCCCGGCCCGAGGGGGATTCCATCGTCCTGCTGGGCGGCGGGGTCCACGGCCAGGCGGCCGACCTGACCGGTCTCGGGTTCCCCACGGAGAACATGCTCCCCCGGGTCGTCACGGCGGCCCGGCTGCAGCGGCGGCTCGGGGTGCCGGTGGTGGTGTCCGGGGGGAGGGTCTTCGACCACCTGGACGCGGAGGCGCCGGTGGTGGCCCGCGTCCTTGCGGACCTCGGCGTCCCGCGGGAGAAGATCCTCGTGGAAGCGAAAAGCCGCGACACGGTGGAGAACGCCCGGCGCGCGAAGGAGATCCTTTCGGCGAACGGGCTCCGCCGGCCCCTGCTGGTCACCTCCGCCACCCACATGTGGAGGGCGGCGATGGTCTTCGGGAAGGCGGGGGTCGCCGTCACCCCGGTTCCCTCGGGGTTCCGGACGTGGAGAGGGAAACCGTATCCCTGGGTGTCGTATCTCCCGTCGGCCGGGGCCCTCCACGAATCCGCGACCGCCCTGCGGGAATACCTGGGGGTGATCTACTTCCGGATCGCCAACTGAAAGGCCGTCACTCCGACGTCTCCTCCCCGCCCTCCGGCGCGGGGCGGGTCGTCCGGTCGACGATGGCGGGGGGCTCGATGTCCTCCCGGTCCGATGTCACGCGCAGTTCCCGGAGGCGGCGCGCCCCCGGGAGGACGCGCGACTCGTACGATCCCACCGCGCTGTTGTACGCCGTCACCGCCTTGTCCAGCCCGCGGCGGATCTCCGCGAAGTGCCCGGTGAACGTGACGACCCGGTCGTACATCTCCTTTCCCAGCCGGCTGATCTCCTGCGCGTTTTCCGCCACCTGCTCCTGCCGCCACCCGTAGGCGACCGCCTTCAGCAGGGCGATGAGCGTCGTGGGGGTGGCGAGGATGACCCGCTCCCCCGCGCCGAACTCGATCAGGGACGGGTCCTGCTCCAGCGCTGCGCTGAAGAACGTCTCGCCGGGGAGGAACAGGACGGCGAATTCGGGGGCGGGGGCGAACTGGTCCCAGTACCCCTTGGAGGCCAGGGCGGAGAGGTGTGCGCGGATCTGCCGGGCGTGGTCTTTCAGGCGCGCCGTGCGGGTCGCCTCGTCGGGGGCCTCGAGGGCCTCGAGGTACGCGGAGAGCGGGGCCTTCGCGTCCACCACGATGTTCCGGTTGTTGGGGAGCCGCACGACCATGTCGGGGCGCAGCCGCCCGTCCTCGGTCGTCACGCTCTCCTGCTCCACGAAGTCGCAATGCGCGAGCATCCCGGCGATCTCGACGACGCGCCGGAGCTGGATCTCCCCCCAGCGGCCGCGGACGGTGGGCGCCCGCAGCGCCTTCACCAGGTTGGCCGTCTCCGCCTGGAGACGCGCCTGGGTGTCCGTGAGGGAGCGGATCTGCTCGACGATGG
>DASWBR010000162.1:0-7766 GCA_036390495.1 Candidatus Deferrimicrobiaceae bacterium
GCGGAGAAGGCGTCCATGTACGGAGGCTTCTCCACCGCGTACACCGCCCACTCCGGCATCGGTACGCTGCCGCTGGTCTACTACGGGACGAAGGAGCAGAAGGAGAAGTACCTCGGGAAGATCATCACCGGCGAGTGGATCGCCGCCTACTGCCTGACCGAGCCCGACTCCGGCAGCGACGCCCTCGGCGCCCGCACCACCGCCACCCTGACCCCGGACGGGAAGCATTATCTGCTCAACGGTACCAAGCAGTTCATCACCAACGGAAGCTTCGCCGACCTCTTCACCGTCTTCGCCAAGATCGACCGGGAGCACTTCACCGCCTTCCTCGTCGAGCGCACCTTCTCCGGCGTAAAGCCGGGGGCCGAGGAGAAGAAGCTCGGAATCCGGGGATCTTCCACGACCCCGCTGATCCTCGAGGACGCGCGCGTCCCCGTCGAAAACGTCCTGGGGGAAATCGGGAAGGGGCACAAGATCGCCTTCAACGTGCTGAACGTGGGCCGGCTGAAGCTGGGAGCGTGCGTGGTCGGGGGCGGGAAATACGCCCTCGCGGAAGGGGTGAAGTACGCCAACCTCCGGAAGCAGTTCGGCGTGACGATCGGGACGTTCGGCGCCATCCGGGAGAAGGTCGCGGACATGGTGGCGTCCCTCTTCGCCTCCGAGTCGGTGGCGTACCGGGTGGGCGGGATGGTCGACGACCGGCTGGCGCTGGTGCAGAAGGGGATCCCCGACTATTACGAGGTCTACCAGCAGGGGATCGAGGAGTATTCGATCGAGTGCGCCATCGCGAAGGTGTTCTGCGGCGACGTGCTCGCGCTGATCGCGGACGAGGTCGTCCAGATATTCGGCGGGTACGGGTACATCCAGGATTACCCGGCGGAGCGGATCTACCGGGACGAGCGGATCAACCGGATCTTCGAGGGGACCAACGAGATCAACCGGATGCTCATCACCGGGACCCTGCTGCGGCGGGCCATGAAGGGGGAGCTTCCGCTGCAGGAGGAGGTGATGAAGGCGATCGGGCGCCTCTCCGCCCCGGCGGGGGAGACGCCGCCCGGCCCCTTCGGCGCGGAGAAGGCGCTGATGCGGAACCTGAAGGACGCGTTCCTGGTCCTGGCCGGCGCGGCGGTGCAGCGGTTCGGCAAGAAGATGAAGGACGAACAGGAGACGCTGATCGCCCTTGCGGACCTGGCCATCGGGATCTTCGCACTGGAGAGCGCCGTGCTGCGGTCGGAGAAGATCTCCGCGTCCGGGAACGCATCGCGGGCGCCCCTCGCGGAGGCGGCGGCGAAGGTCTTCGCCTTCCGGACGTGCGAGGAGGCGGTTTCCGCGGCGCGCCGGGCGGCCTTCTACGTCGGGGAGGGGAATACCCTCCAGATGCTCCTCGCCGGGATCCGGCGGGCGACGCGGTACGACGCGACGGGGCTTCTCGACGCGAAGCGCCGGCTCGCGGCCGCCGCACTCGAAAAGGAGAGGTATCCGTTATGAGAACGCTCGTCGTCGCGCTGTCGCTGCTGCTGTCGTCGCCCGCGTGGGCGCTGGAGATCGCCGGGGTGAACGTCCCCCCGACGGTGTCCGTCGGCCAGAAGGCCCTGTCCCTCAACGGCGCGGGGGTCCGCTCGAAGTTCTTCGTCAAGGTGTATGTCGGGGCCCTCTACACGGAAAAGAAGGTGTCCACGACCGACGAGCTGCTCCGGGACCCGGGGGAGAAGGCCGTCCGGATGCACTTCGTCCACAAGAAGGTGGAGAAGGAGAAGATCGTCGAGGCGTTCGCGGAGGGGCTGGCCAACAACGCCCCCGAAACGGCGCTTTCCGCGAACGCGAAGACGTTCCTCTCCTGGTTCCGCAACGATTTCGTGGCGGGGGACACGGTCGGGATCGAAGTCTCCCCGGACGGCGCGCTCTCGGCGTCCCACAACGGGAAGGCGCTGGGGACGATGCGCGACCCGGCCCTGGCCCGCGCGGTCCTGCTGATCTGGTTCGGGGAGAAGCCCGCCGACGGGGGGCTGAAGAAGGGGATGCTCGGGCAGGGGTGAGGCGGGGCGGCGGGGACCCTAGCCCGCATTTCTCACCACGCTTCTGCTGCGGCGGCGGATACGGGCATGTCTACTGCGTTGCGCTCGGTCGGGCTCCTCGCCGTAGTGTCAACTACGGCTCCGGTGCCCTCGGTCGCGCGCCTCGTATCCACGCCCGTCTCCACCCCCTCGCGACGAACCGTGGTGAGAAATGCGGGCTACCGCGGGATTCCGTAATATTCGACGATCGCCTTCCGGAACTCCGCGATGTCCCGCGCGAGGGAGGAGAGCTTCCTGACCTTCCGGCGGATGGCGTCCGTGTGGGAGTCGAGCAGATCGATCAGGCGCGGCATGATCCTCTCCTCCGTCTTCGTCTGCCGGTAGATCTCCGCCAGGTCCTGCATCTGTTTCAAAGAGAGCCCAAGCTCCTTCACCTTCAGGACAAACTTGATCCGCCGGATGTCCTCCTTCGTGTAATACCGGATCCCCCCCTCCGTCCGCTGCGGCGGGTCGATGAGGCCAAGCTGCTCGTACAGGCGGAGCGTCCGGGTCGTGATCCCCAGGGAGCGGGCGAGCTCCCCGATCTGCTGCTGGTCTTCGGGCCTGTTCAGTTTCATCCGTCCTTTACCTCAACGTCAATGTTAAGCGCGGGGTGCCGGCCTGTCAATGGGGCGAGGCACGGACGGACCGCAGGGGACCCGGCGGGAAACATGCGGAACGGGAGGGCGTCCCCGTTACCGGAGGAGGAAGGTGAACGCCCAGGCGATCAGGTAGAAGGCGGCCGTGGCGAGGAAGTTCCAGTGCCCGTTGTTCCGGAAGAGCAGTCCCCACTGGAAGGTCAGCACGGGGTTTCCCCGGAACGGCCGAACCGACGGGACGAACCGGGAGACCTCGGCGCAATATTCCTCGTACCCCTTCCCGAAGATCCCCCGGAGGGTCTCCTCCTCCCGCTTCACGCGGTTCGCCATGTAGAAGTAGTACAGGACGGTGTAGGCGACGAGCAGCCACGGTTTCCCGGCCAGCATCAGCGCCCCGAGGATCAGGAAATACCGGCCGAGGTACATGGGGTTCCTCACCAGGGCATAGGGGCCGTTCGCGGCGAGCTCCTTTTTCTTGTGGAGCGTCGCGAAACACCACAGCTGGATCAGTTCCCCGAGGGAGGAGACGGCCAGGCCGGGCAGGAACCACCGCGGATCGATGCGCGCGACCAGGAGGACGCCCGCGGCAAGGGCGAGGGGAACCCGGGTTTTCCGGAAAAACCTCCGGATCCCGGGGTGGTTGAACAGGCGGTGAATCTCCCGGAGCGGCTGGGCGGACACGGTCCCTCCTGCCTACGGTTTCTTCTTCCCGGTCCCGTTGTCGGCCTGCCGTGGCGGGTCGGGCCGGACCCCGAGGTACCCTTTCAGGATCCAGAAACGCCTCCACCCGTTCATCCGGCGCAGGTGCTCCTCCCGCTCCTCCCCCAGGGTGCCGGGTGCCCGGATGGACCAGTGCTTGTACACCCCGGCCCGATCGACGGCGACCAGGACGCGGCGGAGGAAGCCGGGAATGCCCGACAGGTTGACGTGGGACTGGAAATCCAGGATGAGAGGGGTCCCCTCGTCCGTCACGAGGACGTTTCCCCCCGTGCGGATGTCGAGGTGCGCGATGTCGCGCCCGTGCATCCGCTCGACGAGGGATTCCAGCTGTTCGAAAAATCCCGGGGTCAGGAATTCCGGTTCCGCCCGCCCCATTTCGATTCCGGGTACGAACCGGTAGGCGATGGCGTACCGGTCCAGCCGGAAGGCGTGCTGCGGGAACCCCGGGATCCCCGCGAGCCTGCGGAGGGCCAGCAGTTCGCGCCCGGCCATGAAGCTCCCCCAGGTCTGGCGGACGCCGGCCGGGCAATGAAGGAAATCCTTGACGACCCAAGCTCCTCCCCCGCTGCGGAAGAGGTGGAGGTCGGCGTTTCCCCAACGCCCCCTGCTGAGGATTTCCGTCTTCGACCGCTCGAATTCTTCCCGGGTGAAAGGGGCGTTCTTCCCGCCGGCGCCGGGAGGTACGGGCCCCGCGGGCTCCGGGCGGACCGGATGCGGGGACGGCGGCTCGCTGCCGGTGGCGTGCGATTCGAGGGTCATTTCGGGGTATCCGTCGGGCCATTTTAACCGGAGGGTGTGGGCCCATCAACCGAATTATCCGCCCGACCGGGAATATCCGGGGAAACCGGAGGCGGATGCCGTAGAGGTGCCGGTCCCGCGCGTTACATAAGGCAACTAAATGTTGCAAGAGGGCGTTGCGCCGCGTCCCCCCGGAAGGTGGGATTTTCCAATATCTCGTTCAGGTACAGGCGGTTACAGGCTCTTCCAGGAACCGTAAAGGGTTGGCATCCCTTGTGCTCCTATCCGGTTCCATCACGCAACCGTTTCCCTGGCGGGGCATCAGAGTAGGAAAAGGTTGCGATGCAGCGGAGGATGGCAGAACATGACGGTCGAGCGCTGGATCCGGGTGATTGCGGGCACGTTCGTTCTGGCGAGCGTGGGCCTGGGGTGGTATGTTTCCCACTGGTTTTTCCTTTTCACCGTGTTCGTCGGGTTGAACCTGTTCCAGTCGGGCTGGACGAACTGGTGCCTGATGGAGACCATACTGAAGAAATTCGGCGTGCCAGAGAAATAGGGGGTTGGAAACGATGCCGCTGTACGAATACAAATGCCGGGATTGCGGACAGCAGTTCGAGTCGTACCGGCGTCTTTCCGACGCCGGGAAAGAGGAGGCGTGTCCCGCGTGCGGAGGGCGCACGGAGAAGCTCGGGATCTCCCTCTTCCGCGCGAAAGGGACCTCCTCCCAGGGCGGACCCTCGTGCGGCGGCCCTTCCCACCGCTCGCCCTTCAGTTGAACCTGAGCGGGATGCCCGGCGGTCGCCGGGCGATCGTCGAAGGAAATCCCAAGGAAAAGACGGTGGGCGGAAATGGGTGGTGATTGGCTCCCGGCGGTCCTGATCGCCGGCGCGGTGGCGGTGTTCTTCCTGATCCGGAGCGGCCCGGGCGGCGGTTGAGGCCCGAGGTGCTGAACCCGGCAGTTTGCCGGGGGGAGGGGGGGAGAAAATGTTCATCACGGTGCGCACGGGGAAGTCGCTTGGGGAGGTTCGCCAGCGGTTCGAGGAAGCGTCGGCGGACCACAAGTTCGCGGTGCTGGGCTGCCACGACGTGGGGGAGCGGCTCCGTGCCAAGGGGCTCCCTTTCGAACGGAAGTTCTACGTGTACGAGGTGTGCAACCCGGTGGCGGCGAAGAAGGTGCTCGACGCCGACGTCCGCATCGGGACCGCCCTTCCCTGCCGGGTGACGATCTACACCGACGGCAAGGAGGTCGTCCTCGAGACGATGAAGCCGACCGCGATGATCGGCATGTTCGGACAGCCTTCGCTTTCGAGCACCGCCGCCGAGGTCGAGAAGGCCATCTCCGCGATCATGGACGAGGCGGCGGGTTAGCCTGCCGGCCCGGACTTGACGGGGTGCGGGATCGCCCGTACCATCCGACGGATGCTACGATCCGGCCGGATCCATGCCGCGGCCATACTGGTCGCCTGCGCGCTTCTTGTTCCCTGCTGTACCCGAAAGGACGACTCCTTCCGGCATGACGGCCATGTGACGATCGTCAAGGGGGCGTGCGGACCGTGCCACGGGGAGGATCTTTCGAACCCCCGTCCGGCCACGACGGCGGATTGCGCCGCCTGCCACCGCCAGGCAGCCGATCCCGCGAAAGCCGGAAATTACGGCCTCGACCCGCCGAAAGCGTCGCGAACCCGGGCGGATTTCCCAAAAGCCGTCTTCTCCCACGCGCCACACGCCGGGGCCGGTATCGCGTGCGCCGCGTGTCACGGGGAAAAAGGAACTCCGGGCTTCCCGTCCAGGGAGGATTGCTCCAGGTGCCACGAGAAGGAGGGAGTTCCTCCGATTTCCTGGTGACAAACTCCCGGTTCCGAATAGAATAAAGTTTCCTGCAGCCGTCCGCCGGGGCTGGCGGGGAGGGGGACGGGAGAGCCGATGCCGACGACGCGGGAATTTTCGCCGCACCGCATCCTGCCGCTCATCCTGACGATTCCTCTCCTGTTGCTCCTGGGTGCGGGCGGGGTCCTGCGCCCCTGCGATCCGGTCCCCTTTTCCTGCGCGGTCGTTCCGAACCAGTTCGAGCGCCACGACCTCCCCGCCAGGTGGGGGGATGACTTCATCCAGGACGCCCTTCCGGCCCCATCCCTCGCCGACGACGAAACCAGCCGGCGACTTCGCGTCGCCCGGGTGGTCCTGGAGGGCAGGCCCACCACGGCGGCCCCGTTCCTTCGGCCCGGGTGGGAGAAGGCGCTCTTTTCCGCGCTGGAATCCCTGACGGATTCCCTGCTGTTGAGTCGCCCTCCGCCTTCTTCCCCTTCCCAAGCCTGATCCGGGGACGATTCGCGAAACAAACGGTTTGATTTTTCCCTAAGGAGGGGACGACGATGAAACATCTGCGGTTGGCGATGGCGGTCCTGTTGCTGGCGACGATGGTCGGGATTCCGGCGTTTGCGGAAGAGAAGAAGGCGGAAGAGGCGGCGGCCGCTCCCGCGGCGGCTTCGGCTGCGGCACCCGCACCGGCGGAGGCGCCGAAAACCGAGGCTCCCGCGGCGGCTCCGGCCGCGGCACCCGCGCCGGCGGAGGCGCCGAAAGCCGAGGCTCCTGCGGCGGCGAAGTAGGCGCCCATTCCCGGGGGACGGGGTTCCGGCCCCGTCCCCCGATTTTATTCTTCCGGAAAGCGTTACCGCACGATGTTCAGGTTCGGCTTGATCAGCTCCATGAACTCCATCCGGGTCGACTCGCGGGTGCGGAAGACGCCCAGCATCGCCGAGGTGACCGCCTTCGAGTTCGACTTCTCCACCCCGCGCATCATCATGCACAGGTGGAACGCCTCGATCACCACCGCCACCCCGTGCGGCTGCAGCGTGTCCATCAGCGCCGTGGCGATCTCCTGGGTCAGCCGCTCCTGTACCTGGAGCCTCCGGGCATACAGCTCCACGACACGGGCGATCTTGGAGAGCCCGACGATGTTCTTCCGCGGCATGTACGCCACGTGGCACTTGCCGAAGAACGGGAGGAGGTGGTGCTCGCAGAGGGAGAAGAGGTCGATGTCCTTGACGGTGACCATCTCGTCGTACTGCTCGTGGAAGATGGCGCTTCTCAGCACCTCCCTCGGATCCTGTCCGTACCCCTGCGTGAGGAACTGGATCGCCTTCTCGAACCGCTCCGGAGTCTTCTTGAGCCCCTCCCGGTCCGGGTCCTCCCCGATCTTGACGAGCAGGTCTCGGATAATATCCTGCATAATGGAACCATCATAATGCAGGAGGAGGCCACCAGAAATGAAAAAGGGCTCGCCCGGTAGCGCGGACAGCGCGATCGTGAAAGGCCTGAAACAGGCCTTGCTGAACGAGGTCGACGGCGCGGAGTTCTACCGCATGGCGGCGAAGAGCGCCCGCCACGACGCGGTCCGCCAGATGTTCTCGTTCCTGATGGACGAGGAGGAGCGCCACCGGGAGGCGATCCTCGACCAGATGAAGCGGATGGCGCAGGGGAAGCCGTTCCTCCTTTCGCGTTCCGCGGCGGCGAGGAAGAGGCTTTCGAAGTTCAAGAGCCCCCTGTTCACGGAAGACCTCTTGAAGGGGAGCCGGCAGGTGGAAGGCGAAGTGGCGGCCCTCTCCATCGGGATGACCCTGGAGAAGCGGGCCATCGCCCAGTTCGCCGCGCTGCG
>DASWBR010000163.1:0-1943 GCA_036390495.1 Candidatus Deferrimicrobiaceae bacterium
GCTCAAGGGGGCCGCCCCCGACGAGCAGGAGCTGAAGAAGGTGGTGGCCATCATCGACTCGATGACGGCGCAGGAGCGGCGCAACGCGCGGATCCTGAACGGCAGCCGCCGCAAGCGGATCGCCGCGGGGAGCGGCACCACGGTGCAGGACGTCAACCGCCTGATGAAGAATTTCCAGCAGGCGGAGGAGATGATCAAGCGGATGTCGAAGGGCGGCGCGCGCGGGATGCGGAGGAACTTCCCCTTCTCTTAGGGGGACACTCTTCGGTTTTGGTTTTCACCGGGGACAAAGGGGAAGAGTGTCCCACGCCAAGGTGCAGGATTGTGATACAGTAGCGAAACTTCAGACGAAAAGCAGGAGGAACGGTTCATGGCGGTGAAGATTCGTTTGGCGCGGACGGGGCGCAAGAAAATGGCCTATTACCGCGTGGTCGTGGCGGACTCGCAGATGCCCCGGGACGGGCGGTGCATCGCGTACGTGGGGACGTACGCTCCCCGGGAGAACCCGGCGAAGGTCGTGTTCGACGAGGCGGCGGTGCTGAAATGGCTCGGCAAGGGCGCCCAGCCCACCGAGACGGTGAAGAGCCTGCTGAAGAAGCAGGGCACCTGGAAGAAATTCCAGGCGGGGAAGACCGCCGCGGTTTGAAGTTTAGGGGGACACTCTTCGCATTATCTTCCGGGGACGGAGGATAGAGTGTCCCCCGCCAGCCCGTCACATGAGGGAGGCCGTAGGGCCTTTATTGTTGTCGGCCGAGTCACCGGTCTCCACGGGGTCCATGGGAAGATCAAGGTGGCGCCGCTCTCCGGCGACCCCTCGGGGCTGCTGGCGGCGAAGGTCTTGCGGGTCGCCGGGGCGGGGGATCCGGTCCCGGAATGGGAATACGAGGTGGTCGCGGCGCACCGCGCGGGCGGGTGCGCCGTTTTCTCGTTGAGGGGGGTCGACTCGGCGGAGGCCGCGGGCGCGCTCTCCGGGGCCGCCGTTTCCGTGAGGCGCGACCAGCTGCCGGCCCTTCCGGACGACGAGTTCTACTGGGCGGACCTGGTGGGGTGCGAGGTGGTGGACGGGGGGGGGAGCCTCCTCGGGGAGGTGGTCGCCGTCACGCCGGGACCGGCGCACGACTGGCTGGTCGTGCGGCGGGCCGGGGGGGAGGAGGGGCTCCTCCCCGTGGTCGCGGCGTTCCTCCGGTCGGTCGACGTGGCGGGGCGGCGGGTGGTGGCGGCGCCGCCGGAAGGGTGGTGACGTGCGGGTCGACGTGCTGACGCTCTTCCCCGGGATGTTCCCGGGGCCGCTCTCCCACAGCATTCTCGCGAAGGCGCGGGAGGCGGGGCTATTGACCGTCGAGGCGCACGACCTGCGGCAATACGCGGAGGGGAAGCACCGGGTGACCGACGAGCCCCCCTTCGGCGGCGGCGGCGGGATGGTGATGAAGCCCGAGCCGATCTTCGCCGGAGTGGAGGCGTTAACCGCGGCCCACGGCCCGGGCCGGGTCATCCTTCTTTCCCCCTCGGGGGCCCTCCTGGCCCCGGAGACGGCCGCCCGGCTGGCCGGGGAGTCGCACCTGATCCTGATCTGCGGCCGTTACGAGGGGGTGGACCAGCGGGTGGCGGACCATCTGGCGGACGAGGAGATCTCCATCGGGGACTACGTCCTCTCCGGCGGGGAGCTCCCCGCCCTCGTGCTGATCGACGCGGTGGCCCGGTTCCTCCCGGGCGTCCTCGGCGATCCGGACGCCCCTCATAAGGATTCGTTTTCGCAGGGATTCCTCGAGGCGCCCCACTACACCCGACCGCGGGAGTTCCGCGGGTGGGCGGTCCCCGACGTCCTCCTGTCGGGGGACCACGGGGCCGTCGAGGCGTGGCGCAGGGAGGAAGGGGAGCGGAGGACGGCTTCCCGGCGCCCGGACCTGCTCAGGAAGAAGTTGACAGACCGGTAACGGTTGGAA
>DASWBR010000164.1:0-9140 GCA_036390495.1 Candidatus Deferrimicrobiaceae bacterium
CGGCCCGAATTTCACGATGTCGAACAGGCGGAACAGCGCGAACAGGATCGCCGCGGAGCGCAGGCTCCAGGGGACCGCGGTCGCCGCCACCAGCATCCCGGCGATCTCGTCGATGACCACCGACGGCGGGTCGGCGCTTCCGGTCGCCTCCGCCTCGATCCGCGCCGCCGGGACCGACAGCAGGAGGACCAGGGCGAGAAGGAGGAAGTGCCTCGCGCCCCATCCCCCGGACCAGTACCAGAGGGGAAGGGCGACGAGCGTCCCGGCGGTTCCCGGCGCGACGGGGAAGAACCCCGCGCCGAATCCGGTGGCCACAACGCGAAACGCTTTGCGAACCCAGCGATTTTCCCGAAAACGGTTGACTTGAGCGGCGCCCATGGCGGATAGTTACCACTGTATGACAATAAAACCGCATTTTCCATTGCAGGAATGACCGACGATCCGCGACCGTCCGACGACCTCTTCCTCTCCCGGGTGACCCTCGCCGTCACGGAACTGGCCAAGGGGATGAAAAGCGCCAGCTTCTACCCCGCCGGCCACCCCAGCCTGGTCCTGACGGTGACAAAAATCATCCAGCTGTTCGAGGAGATCCCCCTCCCGGAGGAGGGGCTCACGATCGCGGTAACCAAGAACGCCCTATTGTACAACGAGTTGCCTCTGCCGGCCGGCATCAAGGCGCTTGCGGATCTCAACCGGGAGTTGTATCTCCGCCGGGCGTCCCGGATCATCTTCCTTCCCGGCCTGCCGCCCGACGAAATCGTGGCTTTCCTGAAGATCGTCACCCGGGATGTCGATCAGATCCAGGACGCCGGCGGCCTGGAGAGCGTCATGCTCCAGGAGAGGGTCTCCCGCATCTGGGCGAACCGGGTCGACTACGCCCGGCTCACCGAGCTGCTGAAAAAGGAGGAGGAGCTCGACGAGGTGGTACCCGAGGACCTCCTGGAAGGGCCGCTCATGACGACGGATGAGGATTCGCTCCCGGAGGACGCCGCGACGGCGGAACCTGTCACGATCGACTCCCTCCTCGCCCGCATCGAGAAGGAGACCGACCCTTCCGCCTACCGCGGCCACATCGTCGAGTATTCCCGGTTCCTCCTGTCCGAACCGCCCGGCCGGAAGCTCGATTACACCAGCCGGGCAATGGGGATCTTCATCCGCCACATCTCGAACCCCCCGGGGGGGAGCGCGGAGATCGCAGACCTGGCCCGCCTCGGAATGCGGGAGCTGGCAACCGACGACCTGATCGGGCATTACATCGATTCCCTCAAGAAGCGGGGGGGCGTCAACCGGAAGGAGGCCGAAGCGGTCCTCGTGGCGCTGGAGGACCGCGCGGTGGGTCCCCTGCTCCAGATGCTGGCGGAAGAGGAGGACCTCCTCGTCCGGAAAGCGACCGTGGAGATCGTCACCCGGATCGGCCGGCCGGCGGTACCGGCCATCCTCGAGAACCTTTCGGACTCCCGGTGGTACATGGTCCGGAACATGATCACGGTGCTGGGGAGCCTCGGCATGCCGGACCTGGCTCCCCACGTGGCCGCCACCCTGTCCCACCCGGACCTCCGCGTGAAAAAGGAGGCCATCAAGGCGCTCTCCCGGATTCCCCACCCTTCCGCGGTGGCCGCCCTCTGCGAGCTCTGCTTCTTCCCGGAGGAGACCGTGGCCCTCACGGCCACCGCGGCGCTGGCCCTCAAGCGGGAGGGGGACGCGGTCGTGACCCTCTACCGGCGGATCGCCGCGAAACGGTTCCTCTACCCGAACTACCGCCTCGCCCACGAGGCGATCGACTCCCTCCGGGCGATCGGCACCGACGAGGCGCTTTCGGCGCTCGAGGAGGTCCTCGCGCTATCCGCCGTCTGGCAGACCGAAAAGTTCCGGGCGATGAAAACCCACGCCCTCCGGTGCATCTCAAAGCTGAAGGGCGATCGATCGCGGGGGGTCCTGGAGAGGACCCTGCGGTCACCGGACAAGCACCTCCGGATCGAGGCCCAGCGGATCGTGAACCGGCTCGAACTGTAGCGGAGGGAGACCGTGGACCGGAAGCAGGTGGAAATCGCCATCGTCGGGATCGTCCGGCTGCTGGGGACGTCGCTCAGGAACCTCGGCCTGTATCCATCCACCCACCCGCTGGTCCGCAACCCGGTGGTGAAATGCCACGGGGAAATCCTCCCCTTCCTCCGCGAACGGCACGAACTCGCCCTCACCATTTCCGACGGCACGCTGGTCTTCGAGGGAGTCCCGATCTTCCAGCTGACCTCCTCCCTGGAACTCTTCATGGACCGCCTCGGGGCCATCGGCGTCCCCGCCGTCATCTTCGAGCGCGGAGTGTCGATCGACGACGTGGAGCGCTTCGTCCGGTTCCTCCACGAGACGAAGGAACAGGGGATTCCCGTCGCCACGATCAAGGAGCAGCTCTCCCGCGCGGGGGTCCGCCGCATCCGGATCACGGCGACCGAGGAGGAGGAGGACGACTTCACCCTCGCCCGGGAGATCTACGGGAACGCCGTGGACGTGGTCGTCCGGGCCCTGAAGGACGTGCGCAGCGGAAAGACGCCGAACGGCGCCGAGTCGGACCGGGCGGTGCGCGAGATGAACGGCATGGTCACCCGGAACCGGGACGCCATGCTGGCGCTCACGCTGATCAAGAACTTCGACGAGTACACCTACAACCACTCCGTGAACGTCTCCATCCTCTCCATCGCCGTGGCGGAGAGCCTCTCCCTTCCGGAGCAGGAACGGATCAACGTCGGGGTGGCGGGGCTGCTGCACGACGTGGGAAAGACCCAGCTCGCCCTGGACCTCATCCGCAAGCCCGGAACGCTCACCGTCGAGGAGTTCGAGGAGATCAAGAAGCACCCCGAGGAGGGGTATTCCATCCTCGGGAAGATGTCCCACATCCAGGAAAAGACGCGGTTCATGGTGCGGGAGCACCACATGCGGTTCGACCGCACCGGGTACCCGAGGCCGGAACCGGAGTACCGCGCCCACCCGCACTCGCAGGTCATCGCCGTGGCGGACTGCTACGACGCCCTGACCACGATGCGCTCTTACCAGAAGGCGAGGACCCCCCAGCAGGCCCTCGAGATCATGAGAAAGCTGTCCGGAAAATCCCTGGACCCGGAACTCGTGCTGCTGCTTTCGCGCTCCCTGGGGGTCTACCCGATCGGAACGATGGTGCGGTTGACCACCATGGAAGTGGGGATCGTGACCGGCACCCCGGAGGACGGGAAGGGGATGCCCCGGCTTGCGGTCCTGTTCGACCCGGAAGGGAACCCCGTCGCCTCCCCGATGGCGGTGGACCTTGGGGAGGCCGACCCCTCCACGGGAAAACCGCGCCGGGCCATCCTTGGCACCGTGGATCCCCTGATGATGCCGGCCGTGTCGATGCAGGAGGTGTTCGCGACGGCGTCCGCCTGAGCCCCGTCTCAGGGGCGGGACGTCCAACCCCCCAGCGCCTCGGCCACCGCGGCGCGTACGGATTCGTTCGGATCCGACGCCTTGGCGAGGATCCTCTCCCACCCCGCCGCGTCGCTCACCCGGGCGAACGACGATACCGCCTTCGAGCGGACTTCGGGGTCCGGGTGATCGAGGAATTTCTCCACGTGGGGAGCCAGTTCCCTCCTCCCCGACGCCCCCAGCGTCTCGAGGAGGTTGCCCAGCACGGCCCCCCGCTCCCGGGGGAGCATCTCCCACAACGCCTTGAGGACCGGGGGGGACGGGAACGGCGCGAGGGCCCGCACGGCCGCGCCCCGGACCTCCGCGTCGGGATCCGCGAGGGCGTCCATCAGGAGCGACACCCCCTCGGCCCCGCCCATCTCCCCGGCGAAATGGACCGCCCGGATCTTCTCCTCGACGGTCCCGCGCCGGATCTGGCCCCGGAACGTCTCCACCGACTGCTTCGCCCGGGTGCGATCCAGCGCCCCGGAAGCCGCCTGCCGAACGGCCGCCGACGGGTCCGAAAGGAGCTTCCGCAACGCGGTCTCGATCCGGTCTATCATCTCGCCCTCCCCCGTCTCCCCGGAAGTTCCGCTGCCGCGGGCACCGCGGACGTACCCCGCGCGGACCACACCCCGTCCAGGATCGACGCCTCCAGGGCGCGGGTACCGAGAACCGCCGACTGGAGAACGTTCCCCTGCCTGCCGGACTTCCCCGTCGAGACGGCCACCACGATGTCGCCGTCCATGGGGGTGTGGACCGGTCGGATGACCCGGCACATCGCCGCGTGCGCCATGCGGGCGACGCAGAGGAGCTCCTCCCGGGAGAGGAGATCCGCCGTGGCGACCACCGCCAGGGTCGTGTTCTCGGGGGAGAACGGCTCCCGGCGGAACCCTTCCCGGAAAAGCGCCTCCGTGTCCGCGCCCGCATCGGACCCTTCGGCCCGCGCGCCGGCTACCCACTCCCCCGTCGCCGGATCCACAACGTCCCCGAACGCGTTCACAACGGCGCACGCGCCGACCGTCGCCCCGCCGCCGGTTTCCGACGCCGTGCCGAAGCCGCCCTTCATCGCCCTCCCGATCCCGAGAGCCTTGCCGACCGTCGCGCCGGCGCCGGCGCCCACCGAGCCTCTGCGGGGAGGCAGGGGGGAGGCGCACCGCGCGGCCTCGTACCCCATACCGGGGCCGGGCCGGAAGGCGGGGTCCGCGTACCCCAGATCGTAGATCACCGCGGTGGGAGCGATGGGGACGACGCCCGCCGGCGTGGGAAACCCGACGTACCGCTGCTCGAGGAACCGCAAGACCCCCGACGCCGAGTCCATCCCGAAAGCGCTTCCCCCCGCGAGGACAAGGGCGTGCACCTGGCGCGCGGGGTGGGGCCGGAGCAGGGAGTCCATCTGGCGCGTGCCTGCAGCCTCTCCCCGGATGTCGGCTGCTCCCGTCCCTCCGTCGGGGAACAGGAGGACCGTCACCCCGGAACCGCGGACCGCGTCGTGCGCGTGCCCGAGGAGGACCCCGGAAACATCGGTGATCGCCCCCGCCATCTCCCCTCCGAAGTTTCGGTATAGTCATACCGGAGGGGGAAAGGTTCGTCAATCCGGCCGGTTGACGCGCGCTTTGGCCGGAACGTACACTCCAGGTGTGATGGCCGCGTCCGACGCATCGCCCGACGTGCGGATCCTGGGGCTGGATTACGGCAGCCGCCGGATCGGGGTGGCGGTCTCCGACCCCCTGGGCCTCACCGCCCAGCCGCTGCCCGCGCTCCCGCGCGAGGGGGACCGGAAAGACATCGCCGCGATCGGCCGCCTTGCCGAGGGGATGGAAGTTACCGCCGTGGTGGTGGGGCTTCCCCTCCTCCTGAACGGCGACGAGGGCCCCCAGGCCGCCCGCGCGAGGGCGTTCGGGGAAAGGCTCTCCGCGGAACTGTCGCTCCCGGTGACCATGTGGGACGAACGGCTGACCACCGTTCAGTCGGAACGGCACCTCGTCGAATCCGGCGTGCGGCGGGAGCGGAGGAAGGAGATCCGGGACAGCCTCTCCGCCATGTTCCTCCTCCAGAGCTTCCTGGACCTGCGGGGCCGAAAATGACCGGGACCGGTTCGCCCTGGCATTCCCGCCGACCTGTGCGCATCGCCGCCGCCGCCGCCGCGGCCACGGCTTTCCTGTGCGCCTACCTGCTGTTCGACACCCCCCCGGCAAAGAACTGGGAGGACCGGAAGGTGACCGTGCCGAAGGGGAGCCGCCTCCCCGAAGTCGTCTCCGTCCTGAGCGAGGGAGGCGTGCTCCCCCGTCCCCTGGTGTTCCGGGCGCTCGTCCACCTGACCTTCACGGGCCGCCGTCTCCACTACGGCGAATACACTTTTTCCCAGCCTCCCTCCGCCTTCGAAGTGTGGCGGAGGGTCGTCCGGGGGGACGTCGTGACGTACAAGGTCACTGTCCCGCCGGGGGCGAACATCTACGACGTCGCCGCCCTGCTCCGGGAGCACTCGGTCGCGGAGCCCGAAGCGTTCCTCGCGGCGGCCACGTCCCCCGCGGAACTGGAACGGCTGGAGATCCCCGGCGGGAGCGCCGAGGGGTACCTGTCACCGGACACCTACACGATCGTGAAGCCGGTCACCCCGGAGGAGATCCTGGAAGACATGGTCCGGACGTTCCGGAAGAAGTTCACCCCGGAGATGGTGCGGAGGGCGAAGGAGTCCGGGCTGTCGCTGCACCAGGTGGTGACGATCGCCTCGATCATCGAGAAGGAAACGGGGATCGACGAGGAGAAGCCGCTGGTGTCGGCGGTCATCCGGCGCCGCCTGGCGGCAGGAATGCCGCTGCAGATGGACCCGACCGTGATTTACGGGGCGAAGCGGTTCGACGGGACGGTTACGCGGAAGGATCTGCGGACGCCGGGTCCCTACAACACCTACACCAACCGGGGGCTCCCCCCGGGGCCGATCGCCAACCCGGGGATGCCCGCCCTCGAGGCCGCCCTGTCCCCGGCCGATGCGGATTACCTCTACTTCGTGTCGCAGAACGACGGGTCCCACAAGTTCTCCAGGACCCTCGAGGAGCACAACCGGGCGGTGGAGGCGTTCCGCAGGTCCGTCCGACTGGAGGAAGGGTGACAGCCGGGGACTACTCCTCCGCTTCCCCCATCGGGACCTTCTTGATCCCCTCCTCCGGCTCCTCGCGGGTGTACTTCTCCTCCCGCTCGTTCTTCTCCTGGCACTCCACGCAGAACTTGGCGAAGGGGAGCACCTTGAGGCGCGCCTTGGGGATCTTCACGCCGCACTCGTCGCACTGGCCGTAGGTCCCTTCCGCGATCCGATCGAGGGCGTCGTCGATCTGGTGCAGCTTCCGCTTCTCGCGATCCGTGAGGATCATGTCGAGCTCGCGCGTACGCTCCTCGGAGACGGAGTCGAGGATGTCGCCTATGTCCTGCGCCCCCGCTTCCGTGGTGGCCTTCGAGCGCCGGCCGATCTCCTGGACGAGCTCCTCCCGCATCTTCAGCAGCATGTCCTTGATCGTCTTCATGATGGGGTCCGCCTCTGCCCGGGAAATAAAATTGGATTAGTATACCCGGGGGGTACGGGGTGTCAATCGCTTTCGGTCCGGGCGGTCCGGCCCGCGCAAGCCGCGCGCAGGTCCCACTCCCTGGCGCCGGTCACGCGCGCACGGACGATCTCCCCGGGGCTTCCCCGGAAACCGGCAAGGAAGACGGAGCCGTCCACCTCGGGGGCCTGGCCGCGGTGCCGCCCTGTCGCGCGGCCCCGGCCGGACGCCTTCTCCACCAGGACCTCGACGGACTCCCCCACCCGGGAGGCGTTCCGCGCCGAAAGAATGTCCGCCTGGGCGTCCCGGACGCGCCGGGCCCTCTCCTCCTTCACCTGCTCCGGCACCTGGGAGGGCATGCCGTACGCCCGCGTGCCTTCCTCGCGCGAATAGGGGAACACGCCGAGGTAGTCCCACCGGACCTCGTGGACGAACCGGAGGAGCCGCTCGAACGCCGCCCGCGTCTCCCCCGGGAATCCCACGATCAGGGAGGTCCGCAGGAAGAGGCCCGGAACGCGCGCCCGAAGCAGCGAAAGCATCCCGTACACCTCCCTGGGTCCGTACGTCCTGCCCATCCGCCGAAGGATCCCCGGGTCGATGTGCTGGACGGGCACGTCGAGGTACCGGCACACCTTTTCCTCCGAGAGGAGAAGGTCGGCGATCCCGTCGTCGACGCGGCTCGGGTACAGGTACAGGAGCCGGATCCAGCGGACTCCGCGCACGGCGCAGAGCGCCCTCACGAGGGGAACCAGCCCCCCCCTCTCCCCGCGGTCCAGGCCGTAGGCGGTGATGTCCTGACCGATGAGGTTTATCTCCCGGGCGCCCCTGCGGACCAGCATGCGGGCCTCCGCGAGGAGGGAATCCCGGTCGCGGCTGCGGAGCGGTCCCCGGATCGCCGGGATCGCGCAATAGGCACACCGGTTTTCGCACCCCTCGAGGATCTTGAGGAACGCCGACCCGGCGGAGGTGTCGGGGATGCGGCGTCCGTAGGCCGCGTCCGGAAGCGCCCCCTCCCCCACCCGGGTCAGGGGGAGGCTTCCCGGCGTACCCGCGCCCTCCAGCACCTTCCGGAGAAGGTCCGGCAGGTCGGGGATGTCGCCGGGCCCGAGGAAAAGGTCTACTTCGGGGAGCAGTTCCGGGAGATCGGCCCGGTACCGGCGCGTCATGCACCCGGCCACGACGAGGCGCCGGACGCGCCCCCGCCTCTTCTCCCGCGCGAGGGACAGGATTTCCGCGATCGACTCCTCCTTGGCGGCGCGGATGAACCCGCAGGTGTTCAGGATCGCCACGTCGGCGCGCCCGGAGGGAACGAGGGTGAACCCCTCGTCGGCGAGGACCCCCGCCATCACCTCCGCGTCCACGGCGTTTTTCCCGCACCCGAGCGTGTGGATGCGGACCGTGGCCCTAGCCTGCATTTCTCACCACGGTTCGTAGCGAGGGGGTGGAGACGGGCGTGGATACAAGGCGCGCGACCGAGGGCACCGGAGACGTAGTGGTGCTACGGCGAGGAGCCCGACCGAGCGCAACGCAGTAGACATGCCCGTATCCGCCACCGCAGCAGAAGCGTGGTGAGAAATGCGGGCTATGCGTCAACCGTCCACCACCGTCACGCCGGGGGGCTTCCGGAAACGGAACAGGTCGGCGGGAAGGGAGGGGTCCAGGACCACCCCGCTGAGGAAGAGATGGTTTTCCCCGCCGAGGCGATCGTACAGGTGGACTTCCCGGATGAGCGCGTCGGCCGTGCCCACGACCAGATCGATCCGCCGGACCTCCGGGGCGCCCTCTCCCCGCGGCACGAGGCGCAGGACCGTCTCCTCCCCCCCCGCGCGCGGCGTCGCTCCCTCCACCCGGAACATCTCCCCGATCCGGCCTTTCCCGAAGAGGAGCAGGAGAGGGATCTTCCCCCCGAGCGACCTCTCGTCCGCCTTCCGGCGGATCACCTGCGGGGAGTCCGGGGGGCGGAAGTAGAAATAGCGCCCGTCGGCGAGGAAGATCTGCGCCTCGGCGGACTTGTAGTCCCACCGCATCCTCATGGGGCGCCCGAGGTACACCTTGCCCGACGCCTTCCGGACGATCCCCAGGTTCTGCAGCGGGATCTCCTGCCGGAAGTTCGCCGAGAGCGTCGTCGCCCCCGCGTACCGCTCCCCGACCCGCTTCAGCAGGGCCTCCCCG
>DASWBR010000165.1:0-7168 GCA_036390495.1 Candidatus Deferrimicrobiaceae bacterium
CTTGCCCGCTTCCTTGGTCTTCGCCACGCACTCGTCCTTCGTCCCGCTTTCCGCCGCCACCGCGATCCCCGCCAGACAGAGGATGGCAGCAATTCCCAGTGCGACCAGCGTGAATCTCCTCATGCGTCTTCCTCCTTTCGCGATTTCCACAAACGTTGGTTGATTGTTTCCGCCCGCCCCCGTCGATCCACTACCTTTTCACCCCGGACCACTTTACCAGAAGAACGCGTTGCCGCAACACGGGAAAGATCGATTTTCCCCGGCAGGGGGTCATCCCGCAATGTACCTCCCCTCGAAAGGTTTTCAGGATCGTAATCATCGCCTCGGTATATTTCGGAACCGTAGATTTTCAGAGACCGCTTCCTGACGTGCATTTTCCGGGGACCGACTCCAGAAAACAGCGTTTGTTTTATCGAAAGATTTCTTCTTGCAGATCGGTCAGATATCCCCCTCTGATCCAGAACGGATGCCAATTGGAGAAAATTCCAGCCCACCTTCCTCCGGGCACGTCTGTTGCGACAGGATCTCGCACCTTCAACCGGGATCCCACGAAAATTCTCCTGCGGAGGTCCGCATGGAAAAACCGCCCGCGCGCTTTCTGTCCCTGATTGCCCTTGCACTGCTGGCCCCCTACCCGTCACATGGGGATTCCGGCCTCCCGGACCCGATGGTCCGCCTGTACGGGTCGCCCACCGTGATGGAGCGGGTATTCGAGCCGGAGAGGGACCGTCTGCGGGATTCCCTCGGCGTGGGGCTCTTCCTCGCCGGAATCGGCGAGCAGAACGGGCTCGAGTCGCTGATCGACGGGGAGTGCGAGGCGGCGATGCTTTCCTCCCCGCTGAAGGACGCGATGTCCGACCTGTCCCGGTTCGGGAGACGGGATTTCCCGCGGGATCTCAAGGAGCACGCCGTCGCATCGGAGCGCGTGTGGGTCATGGTGAACCCGTCCAACCCGGTTGCTTCCCTTACCCGCGCCCAGCTCGAGGGGATATACCGCGGCCGGATCACGAACTGGAGGGAGATCGGCGGGCCGGACCTTCGCATCGTCCCCGTGCAGCCGCCTTCCGGATCGGCGGCCCGCAAGGCGCTGGTCCGCGAGCTGCTGGGCGGGGACGCGTCCGCCCTTCGCGGGATGGAGACGGCGGGCGTGAAGGACGTGGCGAACTACGTCCGTTTCCTGGACGGGGCGGTCGGCGCGATGCCCCTTCCGGACCTTCCGCCGCAATACATGAAGTTCCGAATCGTGGAGACGGCGGACATCCGGTACGGGATGTACCTGGTGACGCGCGGGGCGCCCTCTCCGGAGCTGGGGAGGATCCTGGAGTATCTCGCCGTGGGCGGGATGCGGTTGTCCCGAAACTGAAGCGGGGGGATTGCCGCGGAAGGCGGGCGAGGTCACCCGCCCAGGAAGTGGTCGCGAAGCAGCGCGGCGACTTTCCGTGACAGCAGCAGTCCGACGTGGGAGGCCCGGACGACCACCGCCCGGGCCCCCGGAACGCTCGTCTCCTCCACCCGGACCATCCCGTCATGGGGCCTGGCGATCCCGAGAAGAAGTCCCGTCCCCAGAGGAAGGTCGCCGGCGACCACCAGCAGGTCCCTCTTTCCGGTCCAGCGCGGTGTCCTCTCGACGACTCCTTCGCGGGCCACCTTCCCCATGACCCACCGCCCCGCGCCGTACCGGAAAAGCCGTTTCCCCGCCGCGCTTCCCGACATCGGCGACCCCAGCATCGCCACGCGTCCGGGCCTCGGGAGGTCCGCCTCCTCCAGCATCCGGGCGATCACGACTCCGCCGAGGCTGTGCCCGACGAGGTGCACGCGTGCACCGTCCGTCTCACCGATGAACGCCCGAAGTTCCCGGACGGCCTCCGCGAGTCCGCCGCGCCAGGACCGGTACCGGTAATAGGCCGGGCGGAACCCTGCCTGGGCCAGCCGCCCCCCCAGGACCCGCATCTCCTTCCCCGTCATCCAGAGCCCGTGAACCAGCACGACGGAATCTCCGCCCGGCGCGCACCCCGTTTCCGATCCCGGCATTCCCCCTCCCGGCCGGGATTATATCCCATCCCCGGATGGTAGACTGTGGGCGTGACCGGACACGTCTCGCTCCCGACATGGGTTGTCGCCGTCCTCGTCCTGCTCGCGGCCCTCGGGGCCGTGGATCGTTTCCTCGTTCCCGGGGCGCGCTGGTTCGTGCGGCGCCGCGTCAACATCGTGCTGGAGGAAATCGGCAAGCGCCTGCACCTCGAGATCCGCCCCTTCACCCTCACGAAGCGGCAGGTCCTCATCGATCGGCTGATGTACGACCCGAAGGTCCTCGAATCCGCGGGGGAGCACGCGCGGGAAAGGGGGGTCCCGCGGGAGCTCGTGATGGCGGAGGTTCGGAAATACGCGAAGGAGATCGTCCCGGCCTTCAACGCCTACCTCTACTTCCGGATCGGGTACTGGCTTGCCCGGCGCGCCGCCCGCGCGCTCTACCGTGTCCGTGCGGGGTTCGCCGACGAGGAAGGGCTCTCCCGGGTGGACCCGAGGGCGACCGTCGTGTTTGTGATGAACCACCGCAGCAACATGGATTACATCCTCGTGGCGTACCTCGCCGCCACGCGCACGACCCTCTCCTACGCCGTCGGGGAATGGGCGCGGATCTGGCCGCTCCAGACGCTCGTGCGATCGATGGGCGCCTACTTCATCCGCCGCGACTCGCGGGATCCCCTCTACCGGGCCGTTCTGGAGCGGTACGTGGCCATGGCGACGGAGGGGGGCGTCGTCCAGGCGATCTACCCGGAAGGCGGCCTGACGAAGGACGGAGCGCTGCGCCCGCCCCGGCTCGGCCTGCTCGACTACATGACCCGGTCGTTCGACCCGAACGGCGGCAGGGACATCGTGTTCGTTCCCGTCGGTATCAACTACGACCGGACGTTCGAGGACCGGAGCCAGGTTCTCGCCTCCGCCGGGGGAACGCCGCGTCCCGCCATCGCCGCCGTCGCCGCGACGACCCTGCGGTTTGTCCTCCGCAACCTCTTCCGGATGATCCGGGGCGAATGGTACCGGTTCGGGTACGCCTGCGTGAATTTCGGCTCCCCGTTGTCGATGCGGGCGTTCTGCCGCGACCGCCGCGTCGATCCGCGCGCCATGACCCGCGAAGACCGCTTCCGGGAGACGGCGGCGCTGGCGACGACGTTGATGGAAGCGGTGGGAAAGGTGATCCCCGCCCTCCCGGTTCCCCTCGTGGCCACCGCTTTCCTCCGGGACCCCGGGGCGCACCGCAGCGAACTCGAGCTGAAGGCGGACGTGCAGCGGCTGATCGGGGAGCTCGAACGGGCGGGTGCGCACGTCTACATCCCGCGCGCGGACCAGGATTACGCCGTCACGGTGGGGCTGCGGATGCTTACCCTGAGACGACTGGTGCGGGAGGAGGACGGGCTGTACGCCGTCGTGCCCGCGGAGATTCCCCTCCTCTCCTACTACGCCAATTCCATCCGGCACCTGGTTCCCGCGGTCTACACGCCGAGCCACCTCGCGAGTTGACCCGTGCGCCAGAAATAGACCAGGCCAGCCAACGCGGCACACAGCAGGATGTACAGCTTCCAGGGGGTCTTCTTCTCGGCGAACGGGTCGGCGAGGGAGCGTTCCGCGTTCTCCGGAAGCCGGGCGGCGGCGGTCAGCGATTCACCGAACGGAATGTTGATCCGGGCGCGCGCGTTCACCGCCCACCCGTTTGCGTCCAGGATCGGACCCAGGTTCCGTTTCCTCAACTTGAGCCACGCCAGCAGCACGGAGGGCCCGGAGACCAGCAGCAGGATTCCGGCGAACAGGATCGGGATCTGCCACCACGCCAGGCGGAAGAGCCCCGCGAGGGCGGATGCCAGCGCAGTGCCGATGGCTCCGATCGCGAGCCCGATCGCGGCGAAGATGCCGGCGAACCGGGCGACGTCGAACGGCTGCGGAACCGGTGGCGTCGTCTTCCCGGCCGCCGCCTGCCCCCCCGCGGCGATCGCCTGGGCTGCCATCCGGTCGTCTGCTGCCTTGGACCGCGCCGCTGCGACCTTCTGGAACTGCTCCCCGATCATCCGGCCCAGCCGCTTGTAGGGGTACCAGAACGCCTGGCGGATGCCGATCGGGTGCTCCAGGATCCGGACGACGGTGGCGTCCCAATCCTGCCCCTTCCGGTCGTAGAAGACGCCGTTCCGCCCGACCATGAGGAAGTCCGAGTCGCCCGCCGTGACCGCGGCGGCGATGGTCATCTTCTCGGCCCCCCCCCGGCGGACGCAGTCGCAATACGCCAGGTACACGCTGCTGGACGTGGCCACCGCGGCGTGCTTGGCCACATCCGCGATCGGCACGCACAGGTCGCAGCTGCGCCCATCCAGGAACAGGGTCCCTGCCTGGAACATCGCTTTCCCTTTCCGGGTATAGAAGTCCCGGAAGGAGACGAAGTTGTTGACCAGCAGGTGGAGGTCGCGGCAATACCGCAACAACCGCTCCAGCGACCGGATGGCGGCGACCTCCGGTTCTGCCGCCTTGTCCCGGCCGGCCAGATCGAGCAGGGCCGCCTCCCCCGCTTCCGAAAGGACCTGCCGCACCCGCGCTTCCTCGAGCCTCCCGACCGGCGTCGCAGGGCGGCCAGCCAGCCACGACTCGTAAGGCGCGAAGCGCCCGCACACCTGCCTCCATCCCTCCTCGGACAGGGAGCCGGCGCTCCCGAGCACCGGAACGGCGATCTCGTCGTCGAACCGCCGCACGGCGTCCGCGTACGCCGGGTTCAGCCCGGAGGACAACGGCAACGGCTTTCCCGCGGCGGGCACCGCGATGGGGAATTGCGCCATCTTCCCGGGTGCCTCCCCGAGGCTCGTCGCGGAAAGGCTCTGGTACTCCGTCTCGGCGGGAGCGAGCAACGAGGCGGCACGCCCGTCGAACCCCGCGAGACGGCAACGCTGGAAATAATCCTCGAACTTGTATTTCAGGGAGCGGAAGATCTCGTGGCGATCCGCGGTGTCCGCCCCGAACGGGAGGGTTTCCGCCTTCCTCCCCGCGTCCCACCACTCCGCAAGGGCCCTCGCATCCGAATAGAACCGCCCGATCGTCTCCGCCGTCACCCCCTGCTCCCCGCTTCGGTCGGTCTCCCCCCCGAAGCAGGCGATCACGTCTTCCACCACCGCCGACAGGTGCGGCTCTCCGGCTGTCCGCGCCGTGACGATCCCGTCTCCGTTGAACCGCGCCCCCGAGAAAATCGTCGCCGTGTCGGTCGCCTCCCCCAGCGAAATCTCCGTCGCTTCGGGGTTCCCGAGAGCCGCAAGGACGTATCTTGCCCCGGAAAGGACCTTCTTCCCCTCTTCCGTTCCATCGTCGATCGCGGCCAGGGGAATCCGGTCCCGACGGCGGACCAGGGATTCGGGGTCCTTGAGCACCGTCGTTGCCCACCGGGCGGCGTCCAGGATCTCCGGGGCCCGGATGTGTCCGTCCCCGTCCGAGTCGACGAAATCGAGGGTCTTGCGGTCGAACTCGATTCCGGCAACCGGGCAGCTCAGGGCCACCCAGAGCTTCTGGTCCAGGGAGTCGAGCGCGACGAGGTCCGCGCCCGTCTCGAGCAGCGCCTGGTCGAACCCTCCCGCCCGGAAGAACTTCCAACGGTGCGCGGCCGCCGGTGTCTGCTGGCTCGCTGTCGACATGGCTTTACCCCCTCCTAATCCGGGATGTCCTCCCTGCCCCTCAACGCCGCTCCGGATCGGTTGCAAGGACCCATTCTCGTACTTTACCGCTCCGGCCTCCAGTGACCACCCGCCGGCCGTCCGGACTCCAGTCCAGGGAAATCAGTTCATCCTCCCGGACCCAGAGGCGGGTGGACCCGCCTGTCACGACTTCCCAGACCGCGACGGCCGGATCTCCCGCAGCCTTCCCCGCAAGGTACCTCCCGGCGGGAGACCAGCGCAGTTCCTCGACGGTCCCCTCCGCTGTCAGGACCCGGGAAGTTTCCCAACCGGGAATCCCACGAATCCAGATCGAATGCCCCGTGTCCGCGAGGGCCATCGCCCGGGAATCCGCGCTCGGGAGGAACAGGACGAGAGGAGTGGAGCTCATCACCTGGACCCGCAATTTCCCGGTTTGGCTTTCCCACGCCAGGACGGACCTGTCGCCGTACGCCATCGTCGCCAGATACCCGATCGAATCCAGCCACGCAACGCGGATGCGGCCCGTTCCCAGGTTCGGCGTGACGAATCCCCCTTTCCCCGACATCACGTCCCAGCGGCGGACGGTGCCGTCCCAGGATCCTGTATAAAGGGTGCCACCCGGGTCCCATGTCATCGAGGTCACCGGTTTGTAATGCCCTTTCAGAAGGACCTCCTCATCCAGGGCAGCCCCGGAATATACACCGACCACCGCGTTCTCGAAGCCGGCCAGTGCGATGCGTCCGCCCTCCGGGCTCCACAGAAACCCCGGGGGATCGGCGCCCCTTTCCCTGGCTTCGAGCCGCGCACGCGGCGGGTGCACCCGGACGAACCGGATTTCCCTTCCCGACGGATATCCGTAGACGTGCAGACCCTCGTCCGTCACCGCTGCAATGCGATCGCCCGCCCGGTTCCAGCCGATATCCCGGACGCGCGGGGAAGCGGTTTCCAGAAGCCCCGCCGCCTCCCAAGTGTCCGACCGGAAGATCCGGACGGCATTGTCCTCGCCGCAGAGGGCGACTTGGCCACCGTCCGGGGAAAAGGAGACCCGCAGGACCGCCCCCGGGAATGCTGCGACCTCTTTCGGCGGAAGGAACCTCGGCGGTGGACCGGCCGAGAGTGGCGCGTGGGAACAGGACGGTGCCAGGAAGGCGGCGAGAAGGATGCCCGCGAGGAGAATGCCTGGAGGCGGCGGCCGTTTCCCCTCCGGCGGCGCCGGGATGGAACGGGGCCCGGTGCGGCTGCGCCGGAAGGTTTTCCGAAGTTCCTGGGGTTCCATCACGGAACAGGATACGGTCCTTTTCCGGGCAGGGCAAATCCGGAGTGCGCGACCCTGCTAAAATGGTCCTGCATTTAACCCAACCCCCCGTACGGGAGATCCGCGATGAAACACCAGGGACACGAACAACTGGCGAAGGACCTCGCCCTGCACGGGATTGCCAACCCGGAGGCCGTGTGGTGGAACCTCCCCCCCTCCGCATTGATCGAATACGCCCTTCGCCGCCGCG
>DASWBR010000166.1:0-2523 GCA_036390495.1 Candidatus Deferrimicrobiaceae bacterium
GGAGATGGTGATGCCGGGGGACAACGTGCAGATGTCGATCGAGCTGATCACCCCGGTGGCGATGGAGAAGGAGCTGCGGTTCGCGATCCGGGAGGGGGGCCGCACGGTGGGCGCCGGCGTCGTCTCGGAGATCGTCGAGTAACGGAGCAGGGAACCGAAGGGGGGGTACCGACGTGGCGATTGAGCACCAGAAGATCCGAATCCGCCTGAAGGCATTCGACTACAAGCTGCTGGACAAGGCGACCGGCGAGATCGTCGAGAAGGCCCGCCAGACCGGGGCCAAGGTCGCGGGGCCGATTCCCCTTCCGACCCAGATCGAGCGGTTCACGGTCAACCGCTCCCCGCACGTGGACAAGAAGAGCCGGGAACAGTTCGAGATCCGCACCCACAAGCGCCTGCTCGACATCCACGAGCCGCCCGGTGCGACGATCGACGCGCTGATGAAGCTCGACCTGCCGGCGGGCGTGGAAGTGGAGATCAAGCTGTAACCGGTTACGAAGACAACGAGCGAGAACGGAAGCGGGTGCGAGCCATGACGACCGGAATATTGGGGAAGAAGCTGGGGATGACCCAGGTGTTCGACACGGAAGGGAAAGTCATCCCGGTGACCGTGATCGAGGCCGGGCCGTGCACCGTGATCCAGCGGAAGACGGCCCAGAGGGACGGGTACGAGGCCGTCCAGATCGGCTTCGGGCAGGCCCGGGCGCACAAGGTGGCGAAGCCCATGCTGGGTCACTTCCAGAAGGCCGGGAAGGGAACCTTCCGGGCCCTCCAGGAGATCCGGCTCGAGGGGAACGACCCCCTCGAAGTGGGCGCGGAAATCAAGGTCGACATCTTCAAGGAAGGCGACGTGGTCGACGTGACGGGACACACCAAGGGGCGCGGGTTCGCGGGATTCGTGAAGCGGTGGAACTTCCGGGGCGGGCGCGCCACCCACGGGTCGATGTTCCACAGGGCCCCGGGGTCCATCGGCGCCTCGGCCTGGCCTTCCCGGGTCATCAAGAACATGAAAATGGCGGGCCACTACGGAAACGAGCGGGTCACGATCCTCAACCTCCGCGTCGTCGGGGTCCAGCCCGAGAAGAACCTGCTGCTTGTCCGGGGAGCCGTCCCCGGAGCGAAGAACAGCCTGGTCTTCGTCCGCCGCGCCGTCAAGAAGGGGAACTGACGATGGCTACCGTGGAGATCGTGGACAAGGAACGGAAGGCGGCCGGGACGGTGGAACTCCCCGAATCCGTCTTCGGGGCCGACGTGAAGGGCCACCTGCTGCACCGGGTCGTCGTCGCCCAGCTGGCGGGCCGCCGCGCCGGGACCCACCAGACGAAGACCCGCAGCGACGTGTCCGGCGGGGGGAAGAAGCCGTTCCGCCAGAAGGGCACCGGACGCGCCCGGATGGGCACCACCCGCTCCCCGCTTCTCCGCGGAGGGGGCACCGTGTTCGGGCCGCATCCCCGCAAGTACGACGTGAAGGTGAACCGGAAAGAGACCCGCGCCGCCCTCTGCAGCGCGCTCAGCGCGAAGGCGAAAGAGAACAAGCTGGTCCTCGTGGACGACCTCTCCCTGCCGGCGCCGAAGACCCGGGAGTTCCTCAAGGTCGCTGCCGCGCTCGGGCTGACCGACGCCCTCCTCGTCTTCGAAGGCGCGCCGGAGAACCTGGAGCTCGGGGTCCGGAACCTCAAGGCCTTCAAGACGCTTCCGGTTTCGGCCATCAACGTCTACGACGTCCTCTCCTACGACCAGCTGGTGCTGACCCGCCCGGCGCTGGAGAAGATCCGCGAGGTGCTGGGGAAATGAACCTCTCCGACGTCATCAAGAAACCGCTGATCACGGAGAAGGCGACCCTCCTGAAGGGAACCGCCAACGCCGTCCTGTTCGCCGTCGACACCCGCGCCAACAAGAAAGAGGTCCGGGAAGCGGTGGAAAAGATGTTCAAGGTGAAGGTCGTCGACGTGCGGACGATGACCGTGGCCGGCAAGGTGAAGCGGCGGGGCCGGACGCTGGGACTGCGGCCCGGCTGGAAGAAGGCCGTGGTCACCCTGAAGGAAGGCGACAAGATCGAGTTCTTCGAGGGCGTCTGACCGGCGCCCCCGCGAAGGAGAGAGTGCGATGGGAATTCGAAAGTATAAACCGACCTCCCCGGGCCGCCGGGGAATGACGGTCCTCACCACGGAGGACCTGACCCACAAGAAGCCCGAGCGGGCTCTCACCGAGAGCCTGAAGGGGAGCGGGGGAAGGAACAACCTCGGGGAGACCACCGTCTGGCACCGCGGGGGCGGGCACAAGCGCAAATACCGCATCGTCGATTTCCGGCGGAACAAGGTGGACATCCCGGCCCGGGTCGCGGCCATCGAGTACGACCCGAACCGGTCCGCCCGGATCGCTCTGCTCCACTACGCGGACGGCGAGAAGCGGTACATCCTGTGCCCCGTGGGCCTCGCGGTGGGGGACACGGTCGTGACCGGCGCCGGGGCGGACATCAAGCCCGGGAACGCTCTCCCGATCCGGAACATCCCGGTGGGCACG
>DASWBR010000167.1:0-3228 GCA_036390495.1 Candidatus Deferrimicrobiaceae bacterium
CTCGACAGCAAGATGGTCTCCGGCATCCTCCACATCGGGGGGACGATCATCGGGACGTCCCGGACGAACCCCTTCAAGGACCCGGCGGGGCCGGAGAAGGTGGCGAAGAATTTCAAGCTCCTCGGCCTGGACGCCCTGATCGCCATCGGCGGGGAGGATACCCTCGGCGTGGCCGCGAAGCTCTACGACAAGGGGCTTCCCGTGGTCGGCGTCCCCAAGACGATCGACAACGACCTGTACGGGACCGACTTCACCTTCGGCTTCGACACCGCGGTGACCATCGCCACCGACGCCATCGACCGGATCCACACCACCGCGGAGTCCCACAACCGGGTCATGGTGGTGGAGGTGATGGGACGGCACGCGGGGTGGATCGCGACGTTCGCCGGGATCGCCGGCGGGGCGGACGTGATCCTCATCCCCGAGATCCCCATCGACCTCGACGAGGTGTGCGACCTGATCCTGCGGCGCCACAGCCGGGGGAAGTCGTTCTCCATCGTCGTGGTGGCTGAGGGAGCGCAGTTCGCGGAGAAGGCCGGCGCCAACGGGGAGCTCGTCGTGCAGGAGACGCAGAAGGACGAGTTCGGCCACGTCCGGCTGGGCGGGATCTCGCAGGTGCTGTCGAAGGCGATCGAGAAGCGGACGCGGTTCGAGACGCGGTACGTCGTGCTGGGCCACATCCAGCGCGGCGGCTCCCCCACGGCCCACGACCGGGTGCTGGCCACCCGCTTCGGGATCTGCGCCACGGAGATGGCCCACCGGGGCGAGTTCGGGAAGATGGCGGCGCTGCAGGGGAACCGGATCGTCGCCGTCCCGCTCTCCGAGGCGACCTCGAAGCTCAAGACCGTCGACATGGAGATCTACGGCATCGCCAAGGAGTTCTTCGGCTGAACCGCGCCGGGTCGAATCCGCTCCAGGGGGTCGCTTCGCCTCCGGGCAGGGGGGTTGTTCGCATCCGGCCGCGGCTCCCCGGCTACTCCCAGCGAATGTGCCCTGCGGTCATCTCCCCGACCTCCGGCCATCTGCATCAATCTGCGGGGGATTCTTCCGCCCAGTAACGCGAGGTCTCCGCCGGTTCCGCACTTGCGGCCTCCGCTCAAACCCCCCTCCCTCCGGCGTCCGCTCCCGATGCGGATTCGTCGACCGTGAGAAGGTCCCGTCATCGCGGGGGGACGATGCGGGGGGTTCCTCTGAAGGCGCCCCCTACCTTCCGTAGGAGGGGTACCCCACCGGTACGGATTTCGTGGTGGGGCAGCGTATGGAGCGAAGGCAGGGATTGCGTCGAGCGGAATCGCAGTGAGCGGGCGAAGGTCGCGAACGTAGCTGAAGAGGAAGCCCCCCGCGAGTCAACCCGCGTTACAGGATCTTGCCGCGGGCGTCGAAGGCACCGGGGTAGTGCCGGAGAACCGCGGCGTCCCCGCGCCCCTCGATGGCGATGACGTCGAAGCGGGCCTCGCGCCAGGACGCCGCGGGGATGGTGGACAGGTAGTGGGAGGCGGCCCGGGCGATCCGTCGCCGCTTCCCGGGGCCGACCGACTCCTCGGGCGTCCCGAAGGTGGAGCCCTCCCGCGAGCGGACCTCCACGAAGACGAGCAGTTCCCCCTTCCGGGCGACGATGTCCGCCTCGCCCCCGTTCCCCCGCCAGTTCCTCTCCGCGATCGCGAACCCCGCGCCCTCGAGGAAGCGGCACGCCCGCTCCTCAGCCCCGTCGCCCCTGCCCTTGCGCCCCTCCGGCGGCGTGGTCATGGAATGACACCGCGGAACGTCCTGCGGTGGATCGGGGAGGGGCCCAGCCGGCGCAGCGCCGCGAGGTGCTCCGGGGTGGGGTACCCCTTGTGGGCGGAGAGCCCGTACCCCGGGTAGAGCCGGTCGTACTCCTCCATCATCCGGTCGCGGGAAACCTTGGCCAGGATCGACGCCGCCGCGACGGAGAGGCACCGGGAGTCGCCCCGGACCAGCGCTTCCTGCGGCAATCCGCACGGCACCGCGTGGATCCCGTCCACGAACAGGAAGTCGGCGGGAACGGCGAGGGCCTCGACCGCCCGGCGCATCGCCAGCAGGGACGCGCGGAGGATGTTCAACCCGTCGATCTCTTCGGGGGTGGCGGCGGCGACGGCGCACGCGGAGGCGTCGGCTTCGATCACGGCGAAAAGACGCTCGCGGCGCGCGGGGGAGAGTTTCTTGGAGTCGCGGATGGCGGGGTTTTCGTACCCCGGGGGGAGGATCACCGCGGCGGCGATCACCGGCCCCGCGAGGGGGCCCCTGCCGGCCTCGTCGACGCCCGCGGGAAAGCGGTATCCCCGCTCGCGGGCGCTCGCCTCGAAGCCGCCGGACGGGACGGCGCTACTCCTGCGAGGGAGTCTCCGGCGGCGCCTCGGCAGAGGGGCTTTCCGGCGCGCCCTCGGAGGGGACGACGACCCCCTTCTTCGAGAGCCAGTCCTTCCGCTCGCGGATGCGCGCCTTCTTCCCGGACACCCCGCGGAGGTAGAACAGCTTCGCCCGGCGGACGTCCCCCTTCTTCTTCACCTCGATCTTCTCGAGGAGGGGGGAGTGGATCGGGTAGGTGCGCTCCACCCCCACGCCGTACGACTCCTTGCGGACCTTGAAGGTGGTCGCGACGCCGTTCCGGTGGAACCCGATGACGATCCCCTCGAAATACTGGACGCGCTCCTTCTCCCCCTCCTTGATCCGCGAGAAGACGCGGACGGTGTCCCCCACTTCGAACTTCGGGAGGTCCTTGCGAAGGTGCGCGGCTTCGACGTCTTTCAGAAGCGTCATGGCCATATCCTCTCCGTCATCCCTGCGATTGCCGGTCCGGGAACAAGACCTGTTAATTTATTCCAACCGGTACCGGTCTGTCAACTTCTTCCTGAGCAGCTCCGGGCGTCTCTCGGCCGTCCGGCGCTCCCCTTCCGCCCTGCGCCACACGTCGATGGCTCCGTGGTCCCCCGACAGGAGGACGTCGGGGACCGGCCACCCGCGGAACTCCCGCGGGCGGGTGTAGTGGGGCGCCTCGAGGAACCCTTGGGAAAACGAATCCTTATGAGGGGCGTCCGGGTCGCCGAGCACCCCCGGGAGGAACCGGGCCACCGCGTCGATCAGCACCAGCGCCGGCAGTTCCCCGCCGGAGAGTACGTAATCCCCGATGGAGATCTCCTCGTCGGCCAGGTGGTCCGCCACCCGCTGGTCCACCCCTTCATACCGTCCGCAGATCCGGATCAGGTGATC
>DASWBR010000168.1:0-5170 GCA_036390495.1 Candidatus Deferrimicrobiaceae bacterium
TCTCCCGCTTCGGAAGAAGCGCCTCCGCGCGCTCGAGGACCTTCTCGAGGCGCCGCAGCGCCCCCTCCCAGGGAGGCTCCGCCGTCATGGCATCTGGATCCCGCCGGAGACCGGCAGGTACGCCCCGGAGATGAAACGCGCTTCGTCGGAGGCGAGGAAGAGCACCGCTCCCGCCACGTCCTCCGGGAGGCCTACGCGCTTCAGCGGCGTCATCTGCGCCGTCCCGTCCTTCTCCTTCTGCGTCAGGAACGACGTCGCGTCGGTCAGGGTCAGCCCCGGCGCCACCACATTCACCCGGACGCCGAAGGGACCCAGCTCCAGGGCAAGCGACTTCGCGAAGGAGTCCAGCCCCGACTTCGCGGTGCTGTGCGCGCAGAACCCCTCCCCCGGCTGGCGGGAGAGGCCGCTGCTGATCGCGATGACGGAGCCTCTCCGCCGCTCCACCATCCCCGGAACGAACGCCTTGCAGCAGAAGAACGCCGCGGCGAGCTCCCCGACGAGCTTCTCCCGGAAATCGTCCCACCGGAACTTGAGGAACGGCGTGACGGGGAAGGAGATGGAGGCGTTCAGCACCAGCGCGTCCACGTCCCCGAGCTTCTCCTTCACCTCGCGCGCCATCGCCTCGCACTGCGCGGCGTCGCGAACATCCGCCTTCACGGCCGCGGCGGTGCCCCCCGCCTCCCGGATCGCCGCCACCACCTCCCCCGCCGCGGTTTCGCTCTGGAAGTAGTTCACCGCCACCGCGGCCCCGTGGCGCGCGAGCAGCTTCGCCGTCGCGGCCCCGATCCCGCGGCTGGCGCCCGTCACCACCGCCACCTTCCCCCTCATGTGCATGGCGCCCCCCCCTTTCCCGGCCGTCGGGATGCGTTTTCCCCCGGTACCCATCAGGATATCCTACCCCGGAAAGAAAACGGCACCCCCCGATGTACCGGGGGGTGCCGCGCGTTGGAACCCTTTCCGTTCCGGCCCCTTACTTGGGTTGTTCCCGGATTTCCACTCTCCGGTTCTGGAACTGGCCTTCCTTGGTCTTGTTGTCCCCGACGGGGTCGGCTTTCCCCTTCCCCACCGCGTTAATGTTTTCGGCTTTTACGTAGCCGCTGTCCACGAGATATTTCTTCACCGCGTCCGCTCTCCGCTGGGAAAGCTTCAGGTTGTACTGGTCGCTCCCCCGGCTGTCCGTGTACCCCACGACCTCCACCTTGGTGTTCGGGTACGCTTTCACGAAGTCGACCGCCTTCTGCAGCTCGGGGAGGTCCGCCTTCCGGATGTCGGCCTTGTTCGTGTCGAAGTTGATGTGGAGGGTCGTCCTTTTGAACACCGGCACGGTCGTGGTCGCAGTCTTGGAGCCGCCCGCGTTGGTCGCGGTGACCGTGTATTGGGTGTTGTCCTGGGGGCAAACCTGCTTGGTGCCGCTCGGCCCCACTTTCCCCACGCCCGGCTCGATCGTCACGTCGGTGGCGTTCTGCGTGGACCAGCTGAGGGTGGTGCACTGCCCCGAGTAGACGTAGACGGGATTCGCCGAAATCGACGCGCCGGGCGCCGGTGGCGGCGGCGGTGGCGGTGGCGGCGGTGGCGGTGGCGGCGGCGGAGGAGGCGGTGGCGGCGGAGGAGGAGGCGGTGGTGGCGGCGGCGGTGGCGGCTCGGCCTTCGGCTGCCTCGCCTCCCAACAGGGGATCGTCTTGGCGAGGAGGGTGTCCGCGGCCTTGTCCGCCCTGGAGATGTATCCCTGTGCCACCTCCCAGGACTCGGTCGCCTCGTGGCGAGCGCCGTCCAGTTCCGCCTTCGCGATGGCCAGCTCCTTCGGCGCGCACGTCTTCGCGTCCATCTTCTCGGCCTTGGCGATCTTGCCCGCGATGGTGTCGAACTGGTCGGTTTCCCCCTTCGTCAGGGGGCGGGAACAGCCGGCGGCGAGGAACGCCGCGACAAGGAACGTCAGGAACAGGAAGAGATGCCGATTCCTCATTTCGCGCCTCCCCCCGCCATCCGGATCGCCATGGCGGAATACTCCTGCGACTGCTTCGTAAAGATGGCGGCCTGCTTGCAGTCCCCCTTCTCCGCCTGGTGGACCGCCTTGCCGAGGTACGCTTCGGCCGCGTAATACTCGAACGGAGCCTTGGACTCCGCTCCCGCGGCTTTCGCCTTCTCCACCGATGCCCGGGCCTTCTGGATCCCGTTGGACGTCGCGCATCCGACCGCCAGGCCGGCGCACAAGACGAACACCAACGGAACAACCCACGGTCGTTTCATCGGACCCCTCCCTTTTGTGTGGTTTCCGCTGCCGGCACGATTGCCGAACCGACTGGAATACAATAAGAATATTATGTTATCGACGAATGTCAAAACAAAGCTTGTTCCTTCCGCCTGATTCCGGGCATCGTTCAACGCCCGTCCCCGGAGGTGCGGCCGCATGAAAAAGGTTCTCCTCGCCCTCGGCCTCCTGTCGGGGCTCCTCGTCCTCGCCGGGGTCGCGATCGTCTTCCTCGTCGACGTGAACGCGCACAAACCCCGGATCGAGGCCGCCGTCTCCGACGCGCTGGGGATGGAGTTCCGGATCCGGGGGAAGGCGGGGTTGCGCCTCCTCCCCCCCGCGGGGATCACCCTTTCGGACGTCCAGCTTCGCAACCGCGGGGCGGAGCTTGCCGCGGTGGAGGCGCTGAGGATCGGGGTGAAGCTCGCACCGCTGTTTCGCCGCCAGGTGGAGGTCACGGAACTTCTCCTCGAGAAGCCGACGATCCGGATCGAGAAGGGGGCCGACGGAAAGTACAGCTACGAGACATCGCCCCGCCCGAAAAAGCCCTCGGGGAAGGGGGAAGAGACCCCGTCCGGCTCCCTCGCGGTGTCCGCCGCCTCCGTGCGGGACGGCCGCATCGTCTACGCGGACCGCAGCGGGGGCGGCAGGACGGAGATCTCCGGGATCGACCTGAAGATCTCGGACCTCGCCGTCCCGGGGGACCCCGGCATCCCCCTGTCGAGGCGGATCTCCTTCACCGGGAAGCTACGGGCGCGGGAGGTGAAGAGCGCGGACCGTTCCGTGTCCGACCTGGACGCGAAGCTGACCGTCTCCGGAGGCGTTTGCGAAATACAGCCCTTCACGATGAAGCTGTTCGGTGGGAAGGGCGAGGGGGGGATCCGCGCCGACCTGACGAAGGAACAGACCGGCGTCCGGCTCCGGTACACGCTGTCGAACTTCCGCGCCGAGGAGTCCCTCGCGGCGATCGCGCGGAAAAAGTACCTGAGCGGCGCGATGACCCTCTCCCCGGAGCTCGCCTTCCGCGGAAAGGACGCGGCGGAGATGAAGCGGACCCTCTCCGGCCAGGTCTCGCTGCGCGGCGACGACCTCACCCTTCACGGGATCGACATCGACGAGGCGCTGTCGACCGTGCAGCAGGCGCAGCAGCTGAACCTCGCGGACGTGGGCGCCTTCCTGCTCGCCGGGCCGCTCGGGACGGCGGCGACGAAAGGATACCAGTTCGGGGGGGTTTCCCGTACCTCCGCGGTGGAGAAGGAGAGCCGGCTGACCCGGCTCATCTCCGACTGGACCGTTCGGGACGGCGTGGCGGAGGCGAGGGACGTCGCGTTCGCGACACGGAAGAACCGGATCGCGCTGAAGGGGAAGCTGGACATCGTGAACGAGCGGTTCGTGGACGTCACCGTGGCGACGCTGGACGAGAAAGGTTGCGCGAAGGTGCGGCAGAAGATCTCCGGACCGTTCCGCGACCCCCAGATGGACAAGGTGAGCACGCTGGAGTCGGTCGTCACCCCCATGCTGGGGATCTTCGCGCAGGCGAAGCGGCTCATGGGGCGGACGGAGTGCGAGACGTTCTACGCCGGCTCGGTGCCGCACCCGAAGTGAACGCCGGCCGGGGGTGTCCTACCCCGGTCAGCGCTTCCCGCCTCCGAGGATGGAGCCCAGGACCCCCCGGAGGATCTGCCGGCCGATCTGGCTGCCGATGGCGTGCGCCGCGCTCCTGGCCATCGCCCCGAGGAGGTCGGCCGCCTGGGACCGCGGTTCCGCGGCCTGCCGTCCCCTTCCCGCCGGGCCCGGAGCCGCTCCCCCCGCGCCCTCCTCCGCCTGCCGAAGCTCCGCCTTCTCCTTCAGCTTCTCGTAGGCCGACTCCCGGTCCACCACGCCCTCGTAGTGACCGTGGAGCACCGAGTCCCGGACGATCCGGGTCCGTTCCTCCGGGGAGAGCGGTGTGAGGCGGCTCCGGGGAGGGAGGACGAAGGCGCGCTCCACTACGGTGGGGGAGCCCTTGGCGTCGAGAACCGACACGAGCGCCTCCCCGACGCCGAGCTCGGTGATCGCCTTCGCGGCGTCGAGCTTCGGGTTGGCGCGGAACGTCTCCGCGGCCGCCTTCACCGCCTTCTGCTCGTTGGGGGTGAAGGCCCGCAAGGCGTGCTGCACCCGGTTCCCGAGCTGGCCCAGCACCGTCTCCGGGATGTCGAGGGGGTTCTGGGTGACGAAATAGATCCCCACCCCCTTGGACCGGATGAGACGCACCACCTGCTCGATCTTCGAGAGGAGCGCCTTCGGGGCGTCCGCGAAGAGGAGGTGCGCCTCGTCGAAGAAGAAGACGAGGGTCGGCTTCCGGGGGTCTCCCACCTCGGGGAGCTGTTCGAAGAGCTCGGACAGGAGGAACAGGAGGAAGGTGGCATATGCCGCGGGAGAGGTCATCAGCCGGTTCGCGGCAAGGACGTTGATCATCCCCCTGCCCTGCGGGTCGGTCTGCAGCAGGTCCTGCAGGTCGAGCGCCGGCTCCCCGAAGAACCGGTCCGCCCCCTGCTCCGAAAGCGCGAGGAGCCCCCGCTGGATCGCCCCGACGCTCGCGGCGGCGATGTTGCCGTACTCCGTGCGGAACCGCCCGGCGTTCTCCCCGACGAACTGCGCCATCGCCCGCAGGTCCTTCAGGTCCAGCAGCAGCAGGCCGCTGTCGTCGGCGATCCGGAATATGAGGGTGAGGACGCCGCCCTGGATCTCGTTCAGGTTGAAGATCCGCCCCAGCAGGAGCGGCCCCATCTCCGAGACGGTCGCGCGGACGGGGTGGCCCTGCTCCCCGAAAAGGTCCCAGAAAGTGACGGGAAATCCCTCGTACCGGAACCCGCTCAACCCGAATTGCTTGACCCGTTCTGTTACTTTTGGATTATCGCCGCCCGGAAGGGGGATCCCGGA
>DASWBR010000169.1:0-2475 GCA_036390495.1 Candidatus Deferrimicrobiaceae bacterium
CTTCCCGAGGATGTAGTAATAGTCGTTGGCGAGGCCGCGGTAGCAGAGCGTCGGGCCGTCCCGGCCGCCCTCCGCGGTGTGGTTGAAGACCACGTCGAGGATGACCTCGATCCCGGCGCGGTGGAGCGCCTTGACCATGTCCCGGAATTCGTCGAGCACGCCGAGTGGGTCCTTCCGGGAGCTGTACGCGTGGTGCGGCGCGAAAAAGGAGACGGGCTGGTACCCCCAGTAGTTCACGCGGCCGTCCGGCGCATCCTGGGGATCGAACTGGAAAACGGGCAACAACTCGATGGCGGTGACGCCCAGGTCCCGGAGGTAGGGGATCTTCTCGATCAGCCCGGCGTATGTGCCACGCCTTTCGGGAGGTACGCCGGAACCGGGATGGCGGGTGAACCCACCGACGTGGAGTTCGTAGATCACCGTTTCGGCGAACGGCCGGCGGAGCGGAGTGTCGCCTTCCCAGTCGTACCGGTCCGGGTCCGCCACGACGCTCTTCATCGCGGTTGCCGCATTATCGCCGGGGCGGCCTGCGCTCCGCCGGTCGTATCCTTCCGGCACCGCGACGGAGATTCCGTACGGGTCGAGCAGGGCCTTCTCTCCGTCGAACCGGAAGCCGCGCTCCGGCGCGAGCGGCCCGTGGGCCCGGTATGCGTACACCTGTCCCGGAAGAAGCCCCGGCACGAAGATGTGCCAGTAATGGTATGTCCGGTTCCGGGCGGGATGCAGGGGGAGGACCTTCGACGGGCGGGCGGAGTCCGCGCCGTCGAACAGGAGCAGATCGATCCCCGTCGAGTGTTTCGAGAATACGCTGAAGTTGACGCCGCCGCCGGTCAACGCGGCGCCGAGCGGGGCGCTCGACCCCCGGTCCGCCTGCCGTTCGTCCATCGGGTGCCCTCCGTCTACACGGATCGGCCTACCCCACCGGGCACGGCGTTGCGCCCCAGATCTCCGCGGCGTACTCGGCGATGGTGCGGTCGCTGGAGAACTTTCCGGACGCCGCGACGTTCCGGATGGCCATCCGCGCCCACCCGTCCGGGTCCGCGTAGAGGTCGAGCAGGCGCCGGTCCGCCCCGAGATACGACGCGAGGTCCGCCAGGTGCATGTAGTGGTCGTGCGTCAGCAGGGCGTCCCGCAACGGGGAGAAGACGCCCGGCTCGGCCCGGGAGAAATGGTCGGAGAAGATGAGGTCGATCGCCGCCCGGGTCTCCGGCTCGTTCTCGTAGTGCCAGTGCGGGTTGTACCAGCCGCGGCTGCTGGATACCTGCTCCGCGGTGAGGCCGAACAGGAAGAAGTTTTCCTCCCCCGCCTCCTCCGCCATCTCGATGGTCGCCCCGTCGCGCGTGCCGACCGTCAGCGCCCCGTTCATCATGAACTTCATGTTGCTCGTCCCGCTGGCCTCGTAGCCGGCCGTCGAGATCTGGTTGGAGACGTCGCTGGCCGGGATCAGGCGCTCCGCGAGGGAGACGCAATACTCCGGGAGGAACAGGACCCGGATCCGGTCCCGCACCGCGGGATCCCCGTCGATCGTGCGCGAGAGGTTATTGATGAACTTGATGATGAGCTTGGCCAGGTGGTACGCCGGCGCCGCCTTGCCGGCGAAAATAAACGTCCTCGGGGGCATGCGCATCGCCGGGTTCTCCCGGAGCCGGTTGTACAGCACGACGACCCGAAGGGCGTTGAGCAGCTGCCGCTTGTATTCGTGGATCCGCTTCACCTGGCAGTCGATGATCGAGTCCGGGTCCACGATCACGCCGGACGTCGCCTTCAGCCACGCGGCGAATTGCGCCTTCGCCTCGCGCTTGGCCTTGCGGAAGGCGTCGCGGAAGCCCGCGTCCTCCGCGAGGGGCCCGAGCCGGCGCAGCTGGTCCAGGTCGGTGACCCACCCGTCGCCGATGGCCTCCGTGATCGTGCGGGAGAGCGCCGGGTTGGACAGGAGCAGCCAGCGCCGCGGCGTGACGCCGTTCGTCTTGTTGCCAAACCGTTCCGGGTACATCTCCGCCAGATCCTTGACCGTCATGGAACGAAGGAGCCCCGAGTGGATCTCCGCCACGCCGTTGGTGCTGTGCGACCCGACGATCGCCAGGTTCGCCATGCGGACCTTCCGCGTCGGGCCCTCCTCGACGAGGCTCACGCGCGCGACGCGCCCCTCGTCGCCGGGGAAGCGGGACCGGACATCGTCGAGCAGCTGCCGGTTGATCTCGAAGACGATCTCCAGGTGGCGGGGCAGGAGCCTCTCGAACCAGGCGAGGGGCCACTTCTCGAGCGCTTCCGGGAGGAGCGTGTGGTTGGTGTACGCCAGGGTCCCCCTCGTGATGTCCCACGCCTCGTCCCAATCCAGGTTCGCCTCGTCCAGCAGGATCCGCATCAGTTCGGGGACCGCCAGCGCCGGGTGCGTGTCGTTGAGCTGGATGGCGGCCTTCCGGGGGAGGGCTCTCCAGTCCGGGTTGCCGCGACGGAACCGCCTCACGAGGTCGG
>DASWBR010000170.1:0-7094 GCA_036390495.1 Candidatus Deferrimicrobiaceae bacterium
TTCCTACGAAATCTTCCGCCTCGAGGCGCTGGAAAAGCGCCGCGCGGGAAAGGTCTCCCGCCTTCCCTTCTCCATCAAGGTCCTCCTGGAGAACCTCCTCCGCAACGAGGACGGGGTGACCGTGACCGCGGACGACATCCGCGCCCTGGCGAACTGGTCGCCCGCCGCACCGTCGGACCGGGAGATCGCCTTCCGCCCCGCCCGCGTGCTCCTCCAGGATTTCACCGGCGTCCCCGCGCTGGTGGACCTTGCGGCGATGCGGGACGCCGCGAAGCGGATGGGGGGCGACCCGAAGCGGATCAACCCGCTGATGCCGGCGGACCTCGTCATCGATCACTCCGTGCAGGTGGACCGGTTCGCGGCGGCCTCCGCCTTCCCGGACAACGTGGCGAGGGAGTACGAACGCAACGGGGAGCGGTACGCGTTTTTACGGTGGGGGAAGGAGTCGTTCCGAAACTTCCGCGTCGTCCCCCCGGGGACCGGGATCTGCCACCAGGTGAACCTCGAGTATCTCGCCCCCGTCGTCTTCACGAGGAAGGACCGGTCCGGAGCGCAGGCGTACCCGGACACCCTCGTGGGGACCGATTCCCACACGCCGATGATCAACGGCCTGGGGGTGGTCGGCTGGGGCGTGGGCGGGATCGAGGCGGAGGCGGCGATGCTCGGCCAGCCGATCTCGATGCTCATCCCCGAGGTGGTGGGGTTCCGGCTCACCGGGAGGCTCCCCGTCGGCGCGACCGCCACGGACCTCGTCCTGACGGTCACCCAGATGCTGCGGAAGAAGGGGGTGGTGGGGAAGTTCGTAGAGTTCTACGGGAAGGGGCTCTCCTCGCTGTCGGTGGCCGACCGGGCGACGATCTCGAACATGTCGCCGGAGTACGGCGCCACCATCGGCTTCTTCCCCGTGGACCGGGAGACGCTCGCCTACCTCCTCTTCACGGGGCGCGACAAGGCGCAGGTGAAGCTCGTGGAGGCGTACTGCAAGGCGCAGGGGCTCTTCCGCGCGGACGACACCCGCGACCCGGTTTTCTCCGACACCCTGTCCCTCGACCTCGGGACGGTTGTGCCTTCCCTCGCGGGGCCGAAGCGGCCCCAGGACCGCGTTCCCCTTTCGGAGGCGAAGTCCGGTTTCCGGAAGGCGCTCGCGGCGTGGGGGAAAGAGCCTCGATCGGACGGCGGGGAGAACGGCGCCGACCGGTGGCTCGGGGAAGGGGGCAGCGTGGCAGGTGAAGCCGGGGAGCCCCTTCCGGGTTCCTGGAAGCCGGGGGCGGCAACGGTCCGCCTCGACGGCGGCGCCTACGACCTCCGCGACGGATCGGTGGTCATCGCCGCGATCACCAGCTGCACGAACACCTCCAACCCCGCCGTGATGATCGGGGCGGGGCTGGTGGCAAGGAAAGCGGTGGAGAAGGGGTTGCGGACGCGCCCGTGGGTCAAGACGAGCCTCGCGCCGGGGTCGAAGGTGGTCACGCAATACCTCGAGCGGGCGGGATTGATGCCGTACCTCCAGGCGCTGGGGTTCCACCTCGTCGGGTACGGGTGCACCACCTGCATCGGAAACTCCGGCCCCCTCCCGGAGGCCGTCGCGGAGACGATCCGGCGGGGGAACCTCGTCGCGGCGTCGGTCCTCTCCGGGAACCGGAACTTCGAGGGGCGGATCCACCCGCTCTCCCGGGCGAACTACCTCGCCTCCCCGATGCTCGTGGTGGCGTACGCCCTGTCGGGGAACGTGGACTTCGACCCGTACGCGGAGCCGCTCGGGACGGACCGGAACGGAAGCCCCGTCTTCCTGAAGGACATCTGGCCCTCGCCGCAGGAGGTCACGGAGGCAGTGCGCTCCGCGGTGACCCCGGAGATGTTCCGGGAGGAGTATTCCGCCGTCTTCGCGGGGGACGCGGCGTGGCGCAGGCTCCCCATTCCGAAGTCCGAGTGCTTCGCGTGGACCCCTTCCTCCACCTACGTGAAACACCCGCCGTTCTTCGAAAACCTCCCGGCGGTCCCCTCCCCCGTCGGCGACATCTCCGGGGCGCGGGTCCTCGCCGTCCTCGGGGACTCGGTCACCACCGACCACATCTCGCCCGCCGGCGACATCGCCGACGACAGCCCGGCGGCGGCGTATCTGAAAAGCCACGGCATCCCGAAGGAGGAGTTCAACTCCTACGGCAGCCGGCGCGGGAACCACGAGGTGATGATGCGGGGCACCTTCGCGAACATCCGGCTGCGCAACCTCCTCGCCCCCGGCACGGAAGGGGGGTGGACGACGTTCCCGCCCGGCGGGGAGTCGATGACGATCTACGACGCGGCGATGCGGTACGCCTCGGCCGGCGTGCCGCTGCTGATCCTCGCCGGGAAGGAGTACGGATCCGGCTCCTCCCGCGACTGGGCCGCCAAGGGGCCGAAGCTGCTGGGAGTGCGCGCGGTCGTCGCGGAGAGCTTCGAGCGGATCCACCGCAGCAACCTCGTGGGGATGGGGATCCTGCCGCTCCAGTTCGTGGACGGGGCGACCCGGGAGTCGCTGGGCCTGACGGGGACGGAGACGTTCGCGGTGGAAGGGATCGCCGCGGGGATCTCCCCGCGGATGCGGGTCACGGTGCGCGTTGCCGGGGAGGGGGGCGAGCGGACCTTCCCGGCGCTGGCCCGGATCGACACCCCCGCGGAGGTGCACTACTACCTGCACGGAGGCATCCTGCCGTACGTCCTGAGGCGCCTGATCGGGAAGGGGTAGGGATCCCCGTCAGAGGCGGGAAACGGGTTCGGCGATCTCGAAACCGTTCTCGCGGAGCGCCCGGCGGACCGCCGGCCCGTCGATCGTTGCCACGCGGAGGTGTGCGTTCACCGCCCCGATCTCTCCCTGGGGCGAGATGATGCAGCTGCGGACCTCGATCCCCATCCCGCCGAGAAGGGCGATCAGCTCCTCGAAACGGGCGAGGTTCCTCGGGAAGGTGACGTCCACGCAGAAGCACACCTCGTTGACGTCGAGGATGTCCACGAAGGCGTTCAGCAGGTCCGCCCGCGTGATGATTCCCACCAGCCGGTCCCCCTCGAGCACGGGCAGGGCCCCGAACCTTTCCCGGGAGAGGATCAGGAGCGCGTCCTCGACGGAATCGTCCGGGGTGACGGACCAGACCTCCGTCCGCATCGCCTCCCGGACCGGGCGCTCTCCGGCCTGACGCTCCCCGCCTTCCCGGGGAGCCGCGGCGAAGGATGCGTTCCGGAGGTCGGTGTCGGAGAGGATCCCCACCAGCCTCCCCCCGTCCACGACCGGGAGGTGGTGGAACCGGTGCTCCCGCAGGATCCCGGCCGCTTTCGAAAGAGGGTCGTCCGGGGCCACCGTCACCGGATCCCGGGTCATCCGCTTCCCGACGAGCATGCGTTTCCTCCTGCCTGATGATAGCAACCTTTCGCGACGCGTGGCAAATCCGTATTGATCCGGGCGAATGGCGCAACCCGGAAACCATTTCCCCCATCCAACGGTCATCTGAGACGGAGGGATACGCGATGAAGATGACGGCCAGGAGAACGATCGTTCTGTTGTTGGGGCTGCTGCTGGCGGCCGGGACCCCGTATCTCGGGGCGACGGCGGCCCAGGCGGACCCGGGGTGCGGCTGCCACCAGGAAGGAAAGGGGCACGGCGGCGGGTGCGGCCACCACGCAGGCTGCGGCTGCGGGCAAAAGACGGAGTGCGGGTGCGGGCAGAAGGCGCAATGCGGCTGCGAGCACAGCTACCCGAAGGACGCCGGGCAGGCGGGGGCGGATTGCCCGTGCGGCACCCACGGGGCGGCGGCGGGGGAACCCGGCGGCATGCACGCGAAGATGCACGGCGGGAAGGACGCCCCCCCGATGAAGGAGCGGATGGGGAAGCACCTGGAGGCGATGAAGGAGAAGGTCCGGAAGCTGCGCGAGCTCGAGGCGAAGATGGCTGGCCAGGGAAAGGACGGCGAGGCGTTCCGCGCCTCCTCCCTGGAGCACGCGAAGCTGCTCACCGACATCCAGGAGTCCCACCTGAAGCACATGGAAGGGATGATGGGCGGGGGGAAGTGACCGCGGAACCCCGCGAACCCGGGGGAGGGGGCAGGATTGCGTCCCCTCCCCTTTCCTTTCCTCAGGCCGTCCGGAACATGAAGAAGGCAGCCCCCGCCAGGCAGAGCGTGGCCCACAGGTAGTCGAGCTTCAGGGGCACCCCCAGGTAGAAGAGGGCGAAACCCGCGAAGACGACCATGGTGATCACCTCCTGCAGGACCTTCAGCTGCGGGACGGTGAAGTACAGCACCCCGATCCGGTTCGCCGGAACCATCAGCACGTACTCGAAGAAGGCGATCCCCCAGCTGAGCAGGATGGCGACCCAGACCGGCTTCGCCTGCAAGGTCTTCAGGTGGCCGTACCAGGCGAAGGTCATGAAGACGTTGGAGCAGAACAGCAGCACGACGGTGCGCAAGGCATCCTCCGTTCGGTCCGGATATTCCGCGCATCGTAGCAAAAAAAGCGGGGGGAGGGTCGATCCCCCTCCCCCCGCCGGAAAACGGGTGATGCGGCCGGCCTTGCCTACACCAGGCCGTGAGCGATCATCGCCCGGGCGACCTTGATGAACCCGGCGATGTTGGCGCCCACCACGAAGTTCCCGGGGGAGCCGAACTCCTCCGCCGCCTCGTTGCAGAGCTGGTAGACGTTCCGCATGATCTGGTGCAGTTTCGCGTCGGTCTCCTCGAAACCCCACGCCTCGCGTCCCGCGTTCTGCTGCATCTCGAGGGCCGAGGTGGCCACGCCGCCGGCGTTGGCGGCCTTGCCGGGCCCGAAGAGCACGCCCGCGGAGAGGAACACCTGCACCCCTTCCGGCGTGGTCGGCATGTTCGCACCCTCGCCGACCGCGATGCAGCCGTTCTTCACCAGCTTCTTGGCGTCCTTCCCGGTGATCTCGTTCTGGGTGGCCGAGGGCATCGCCACGTCGCACGGCACGTCCCAGATGTTTCCGCCGTGGACGTACTTGGCGTGCTTGTGGTAGTCGCAGTAATCCTTGATCCGGCGCCGCTCCACTTCCTTGAGCTGCTTGACCGTCTCGAGGTTGCACCCCTTCTCGTCGACGATCACGCCGTTGCTGTCGCTCATGGCGATGACCTTCCCGCCGAGCTGGTGGACCTTCTCGAGAGTGTAGATCGCCACGTTCCCGGAGCCGGAAACGACGACCTTCTTCCCCTTGAAGCCGTTCTTCTTCCCCTTCAGCATCTCCTCGACGAAGTAGGTGCAACCGTAGCCGGTCGCCTCGGTCCGGACCTGGCTGCCGCCGTACACCAGCCCCTTCCCCGTGAGCACCCCGGCCTCGAACTTGTTCGTGAGCCGCTTGTACTGCCCGAACATGAAGCCGATCTCGCGGCCCCCCACCCCGATGTCGCCCGCGGGCACGTCGGTGTGCTCCCCGATGATCCGCCACAGCTCCGTCATGAAGCTCTGGCAGAACCGCATCACCTCCCCGTCGGACTTCCCCTTCGGGTCGAAGTCGGAGCCCCCCTTCGCGCCGCCGATCGGCAGTCCCGTCAGGGAGTTCTTGAAGATCTGTTCGAAGCCGAGGAACTTGATGATCCCGAGGTAGACCGAGGGGTGGAACCGCAGCCCCCCCTTGTAGGGGCCCAGGGCGCTGTTGAACTGCACCCGGAAGCCCCGGTTGATCTGCACCTGGCCGCGGTCGTCCTGCCAGGGCACCCGGAAGATCGTCTGCCGCTCGGGCTCGCAGATCCGCTCGATGATCTTCGCTTCCGCGAAGTCGGGGTACTTGACCAGCACCGGCCCGAGGCACTCCAGCACCTCCTTGACCGCCTGGTGGAACTCCGCCTCGCCGGGGTTCCGCTTCACCACGTCCTGGTAGATCGCCTCCACGCGTTCCAGCAGCGCCATCCGAATCCCTCCTCGTTTCCGCGACCGGGTTTCGCGCCGGCGGTGCCGGCGCACCGTCCAATGTAGCGGGTCGGGCGAGGGGGTCAACAAAAGAGTGTCAATTCGGGTATAATCGGGCATAATTCATCGCCAACCCGGAGGCAATCCTGGAGGACCGGTTCGACGCACGGCTGCGGGCGATCCCCCCCGCGGCGTTCCACGCGATCCTCCGCCGCCTCGCCGGGATCGAGGGGTTCCGGGGGCGCTGGGAGGGGGAGCAGAAACCCCCCTCCCCGGTTCTCCGCCGGATCCGGGAGGACGTGATCGCGGCCTCCGCCGCCGCGTCGGGCCGGATCGCGGGCGCAGCGCCGGCCGCCGCCGCGGAAGCGGGGTACGCGGAGGCGCTGCGCGCCGTCTTCGACGGCCACGAGGCGATGGCGCCGGGGGAGAGGGAGATCCTCGCTCTCCACGGTCGCGTCTTCCGCAACGCCGCCCCCGCGGGACAGCCGGCGGGCCGGTACAAGACGTCGGCCGCGCCCGCGGGGATCGAGCGCCGGTGGGTCACGGAACCGGTGGCGCTGCGCCCCCCGGGCCCCCTCCTGGTCCCCGCGCAGATGGAGGCGCTCACCGCCTGGCTATCCTCCCGGATTTCCGGGACGGAGTTCCACCCCCTGCTCGTCGCGGCGGCGTACCTCCTCGAGTTCCTCGCGATTCGCCCCTTCGCCGCGGGAAACGGCCGGGTGAGCCGCCTGCTGACGAACCTCCTCCTCCTCCGGTGCGGGCACGCGTACATCCCGTACGGTTCGCTGGAAGGCGCCATCGCGGCCCGGTGGGAGGAGTATTACCTCGCCCTGCGGAGGAGCCAGGCCACCCGGAACCTGCCGCGGCCGGACATCTCGCCGTGGATGGTCGCCTTCCTGGACGCCCTGGAATCCCAGCAGCGGATGGCGGGGGAGGCGGTCCGCCGCCTCCCCCGCGAGGGGAGGCTGTCGGGGAACCAGCTCGCGGTATTGGCGGTCGCGGCGCGGGACGGGGAGGTGACGAACCGCCGCGCCGCGGCGGAACTCACCCTGTCCCGTGAGACGGTGAAACAGACGCTCAACCGGCTGGTGGCGCTGGGGGCCCTCCAGCGGCTGGGGGCGGGCAGGGCGACGCGGTACCGGCCGACCCACGGATAGCGTCCGGGGTCAGCGCCCCTTTCCCGGGGAGGCACCCCGCCCCAACACGAG
>DASWBR010000171.1:0-22023 GCA_036390495.1 Candidatus Deferrimicrobiaceae bacterium
CGGGTCGAGGCGCTCCACGAGGGGAAGGTCGACCTGGTCGCCGCGTCGTTCAGCAAGACCCCCGACCGGGCCAAGCTCGTCGACTTCAGCCAGACGTATTTCACGACCCGCCAGAGGATCCTCGCGAAGAAGGGGGTCGTCTCGACCTTCAAGGACCTCGAGGGGAAGAAGATCGCGGTCGTCAAGGGGACGACCACGGAGAAGAACCTCCGGGAGGCGGTCCCCTCCGCCACCGTGCTCCCCTTGAGCAACATGAAGTACGTCATCGACGTCCTCGCGCGCGGCGAGGTCGACATCGTATCGGGAGACGGCATCACCCTGTACGGCTACTACATGAACGCCCCGGCGGACAAGAAGGACAAGTTCGAGATCCCGAAGGACATCGCCATCGCCGACGAGAATTACGGGATGGCGGTCCGGCTCGGGGACAAGAAGTTCCTCGCGGTCGTGGACGGCGTGCTGACCGACCTGAAGGCCAGCGGGGAGGGGCGGAAAATCTACGACAAGTGGTTGCGGGGAGGTCCGGCGGCGACGGCCCCCGCGGCGGCCGCGCCCCCGAAGGAGGCCAAGGCGGAGGCCCCCGCCCCGGCGCCGTCGGGGCCGAAGGCCGGCGGGGCGGTCACGCGGAAGACGAGCGCCGAGAAGAGGTTCATCGTGGTCACCCTGAAGGGGGTGTTCATGGACGGTGCGGACGTGACGTTCTACGATTTCCAGGGCGCGGTCGTCTGCCGGGGGAAAGTCCACTCCGTGTACGGGGACGACGTGTACGTCGACGCGATCGGCGATCGGTCGGACGAGGTCGCCCCCGGCTTCGGCGTCGGGATGGGGATCCCCGATGCGGAGGCGAAGCAGCTCGTCCTCGCGCGGCAGGAGGTCCTCCAGAACGTGAAGGCGGAGTCCAGGAAGGAAGCCGATGCGCGGCAGAAGGAGATCGCCGCCGATTACAAGGCGGACCAGGCCGAGCGGAAGCAGTACCAGGAGCAGATGACGCAGGAGAAGATGCAGCTCGAATACCAGTACGACAACTACGGGTGGGGGTACGGCGGCGGCTACGCCGGGTGGGGCGGCTGGGGCTGGTAACTCGACCGCGCGGGACGAACCCGGGGGGCCGGATCGGCGATCCGGCCCCCTTTTCTATTGCAGGCCGGACGTAAGCTCCCCTACGAGCCGCCACTCCAGCCCCTTCGTGAACGAGGCGTACAGCTTCACCGGGACCCTCCGGGGGTCCTTGCTCACCCAGACGAGGAGTTCCCCGATCATCGGTTTCCCCCCGCTCCCGCCTTCTTCCTTATAGATCGGCTTCACAAGGAACGTGTCGACCGTCCCCTTCCCGTAAGGGATCGTCTCCTCCCCGGCGCGCTCGGAGCTGACCCGGTACACCTTCCGCCCGCCGAACACCCGGATGGCATTCGATCGGTCCCCGAATCCCCGGGTGCGGAAGTAGTAGGTCGCGCCCACCCCGTCGTAGAAACCCGGCGGCGGGATCTGCCGCTTCTTCCGCACCTCCATGGTGTCCCCGTACCAGTGGGTGACGGTCCCTTTCTCCTGGTCGAACAGGACGATCTCGGGGCGGTTGACCTTTTTCAGCCAGGAATCCCTGCGGAGGGGCACCAGCGTGTCCGCGTCGAGGTAGTAGTCGTACGTTTCGCTGATCGGGAAGAGCAGCGCCAGCGTCCCCGTCGTCCACGCCTTGATCTGGATGTGGTAGGCATCGTGCCCCCCGACCCGGGCCCTCCCCTTGGAGATGAGTCGTGCATACCCCGCGGTCACGCCCATGAAGGTCACCTTGTAGGAAAGTTCCTCGCCGTCCCGGGCCCAGACCGGGATATCCAGGGGGGCGGGCGCCGCTGCTCCCGGGGAAGGCGTTTTCCGGGCGGTTTTCCTTCCGCCCTGTTCCTTCCGGGGGGGGGGCGCACCCCCCGTGGAGTCGGCCGTCCCGCCTTCCCGGGATGCTTCACGGATCGACGCCTCGGGAGTCGGGCCCCGCGGCGCCGCAGCAGTGGGAACCGCGGGGACATTCTCCAGACCCCCTTTCTCACCCGCCGCCGTGTCCCGTTCGACGACTGCACGGGGGGGAGGGGAAAACTCCACACCGCCGGTTTCCGCCGGGTGTCCTTCCTTCGCAAGGGGCGGCAAGGGGGGCCGTACCGAAGGGGGTTCGGAAACGGGAGCCGCTGCCGCGGGCTGTTCGGCAGGAGGAAACTCCGCCGCAGGCTCCTCCAGGACGGGTACCGGCCGGGCGAGTTCCTCCGGCGCCCCCGGGGGCGGGACGGACCCTCCGGGGGGGATCGCGCGGGTCCCGGCGGGGCGGTCTTCCGGAGGGGGCTCCGGCCGGTCGCACCCGGCCGCGAGGATCAGCGAGGCGGCCACCAGTGCGAACGGGAGGGCACGAACCAGCCGGCATCCTCCGAATCCCGCCATGTCAGGCCGCTCCCTGTTCTTTCCCTGCGGCCGGTTCCGGCGCTCCCCTGTCTTCCTTCCCGACAGGAGCGGAGGCCTTGCTCCCCCTTTTCGGGTACGGGCTTTCCTCCCCCGGCGGGCGCGTCTTCCACCGGCGATGGATCCACATCCAGTCCGATGGGCCGATCCGGATCGCCCGTTCCAGCGCCTCGTTGCAGCGGGCGGTGAGCGCCACCACCTCGGCCTCGCGATCCGCCGAACGATCCATGGGGATGGCGGGGCCGAACCGGAGAACGTGCCGGAACTTCCGTTCCGGGTCGCGGTGGATGAACGCCGGGTGGATGTTGGCGCCGGTGGAAAGGGCCAGGCGCGCGATCCCGTCCGTCGTGCTCGCCTCGAGGCCGAAGAACGGGGCGAACACCCCCTTCCCCGCGGGCACGTCCTGGTCGATCAGAACCCCGACGTGCGTCCTCCCGCGCAGCGCCGCCAGGATGGCGCGGGCCGCGCGGTCCCTGCGGATGACCCGGTTCCCCGACAGTTTCCTGCGCTCCGTGATGGCCCTGTCCAGGGCGTTGCTGTCGCGGCTCCTGGCCACGACGCTGATGGGCTCGAGCAGCAGGCTGAGGGCATGGGCGAACAGTTCCCAGTTCCCGAAGTGACCCGTCATCAAAATGCAACCCAGCCCCGTCTCGCGGCGGCTCCGCTCCAGGTGTTCCGCCCCCTCGATCCGGATCCGACGCTCCAGGTATTCCCGGTCCATCCGGGGCATCCGGATCAGTTCCGCGAGACCCGTCCCGAGGCCCCGGTACATCCGGTAGACGATCCGGCGGGCTTCCCGGGCGCCGATCCCGGGATAGGCGATCCCCAGGTTGATGCGGGCGTACCGCCGGTGCCGCCGGTCCACGGCCCAGGCGGCGGAAAAGAGGGTCTCGAACACCGCGGCCATCAGCGGGGTGGGGATCCGCTCCAGGACCCGGATCGCGGCAATCAGCAGTCGCTCGCCCACGGTTCTTTCCGCCATGATCCTGATTATCCCAGAAAAGAGGCTCCCCGGACGGGGATTGATCCTCCGGGGGGATGCCCCGCGGCAAAATGAATTTCCCATATGTTCCGAGTTTCTGGAACCAGCCGGATGGCCCCGCATCCTACACGATATGGCACGCACTATGGCAAAGGAGGAGGAACCTCCCTCGACAGCGGAATAGTCGTCGGGTTCCAGGGACGGTTGGCAACCGGCCGACTCCCGACTCCCGCCGGAGAGGATTCCAGAGGATCCTGTCCCGGGATGCCACGACACGTGGCGGAAAGCGAGGCGTCCGATGAGATACCGGTGGCTTCGAAGGGTGTGTTTCGGATCATTTGCGGGCCTGGCGATCCTCGTTCTTGCCGGCTGCGGCAGTGACGACAATGGAGTCGGTGGCGTCGCAAAGGTCACGTACAGCATCTCCGGACAAGTAACGTCGGCCGGCGCCGGATTATCCGGCGTTACCTTGACATTGAGCGGAGCAGCCTCCGCAACGACCGCTACCAGCGCCACCGGCAATTACAGCTTCACCGGTCTGGATAACGGTGCCTACACCATCACACCGGCCCGAACCGGATTTACCTTCAGTCCGGCGAGCAGCCCGGCAACCGTGGGCGGCGCGAACGTGACCGGCGTCAATTTCACCGCCACGTCGACACAAAGCGCCCAGATCGTACCGTGTCCGCCATCGGGCACGACCAACGTAACGATTGTGGATTTTTCGTATACGCCGGATAACGTCACGATCAGCGCAAACGGAATCGTCAAGTGGACCAACAACGGGCTATCCATCCATACGGTCACGAGCGGCACCCCGCCGACCCAGGACGGCAAGTTCAACTCAGGCGATTTGGGGACTGGCGGGACGGTTTGCGTGCAATTCCCGGCACCCGGTACATACCCGTACTTCTGCATTCCGCATTCGTTCATGATCGGAAGCGTGACCGTTACAGCGCCCGCTGCCGTCGTCATCCGGTTCGCCTCCCTGGACAACACCCAGGAGACGACCGGGGTGGGCTCGGCCGCGAAAGGGGCCGGGGTCCTGGCGGTGGACACGGCCACCGGCAGGATCGCCGGGTTCCTGGTGCATAATGTGACGAACACGACCCAGTCGCACATCCATGTGGGCGCCCGCGGGGTTGCGGGTGGCATCCTGGTTCCCCTCGCGCCGGTCAGCGCGGGCAGCCCCAACCTGTACGCCGTTCCGGACAACACGTTCTTCCCGAATCCCGCGACGGACGTGGCGAGTTTCCTCGCTGGAAACCTCTACTTCAACGTGCACAGCTCCAACCCTCTCGGAGCCGCAGGGGAGATCCGCGGGCAGATCGACTTGCCCTGACCGTCGATAGCGAAAAAAGAAGGGTCGCGGACGAAAAATCCGCGACCCTTCGGATATGCTGGCGGGGTGGACGGGACTTGAACCCGCGGCCTCCGGCGTGACAGGCCGGCGTTATAACCAGCTTAACTACCACCCCTTTAAGCAAAGGAAGTTTATACACGACCGGGGTCCCACTGTCAACCGGCGTGGAGCCCCGGAAAAACCTCTTTCCGGCACGGAACCAACCGGCCGAAACCTGCGTCCTACCAACACAAACGGGCAAACCCCGACACCAGGACCGGAAGGGCATCCCTATGTCGAACCTCATGACCGGCGCCAGAATCCTCGTGGAGTGCCTTCTCCGCGAAAACGTCGACTGCATCTTCGGATACCCGGGCGGCGTGACCCTCCCGTTCTACGACGTGCTCTACGAGGGGAAGGTACGTCATTACCTCGTCCGGCACGAGCAGAACGCCTGCTTCGCGGCGGAAGGGTACGCCCGGTCCACCGGAAAGGTCGGCGTCTGCTGCGCCACGTCCGGCCCCGGCGCGACGAACCTGGTCACCGGGCTGGTCGACGCCATGATGGACTCGATCCCGGTCGTCGCGCTGACCGGCCAGGTCACCACCAAACTGATCGGCAGCGACGCCTTCCAGGAGGCCGACACGTTCGGGATCACCCGGGCGTGCACCAAGCACAACTTCCTCGTGAAGTCCGCGGGGGACCTCCCCCAGGCGATCCACGAGGCGTTTTACATCGCCGCCAGCGGCAGGCCGGGGCCCGTCCTGGTGGACATCCCCAAGGACGTCTTCATGGGGAGCGCGCACTACGTTCCGGTCGAGACGATCCACCTGCCGGGGTACAAATTCTCCCCGGAGGGGCACGCCGGCCAGATCCGCCGCGCCGCGCAGATGATGTGGGAGGCGCAGCGCCCGATCGTCTACGCAGGGGGCGGGGTGATCCACGCCGGTGCGTCGGAGCTGCTGCGGGAGCTCGTGGAGACGATCGAGGCTCCGGCCGTGTGCACGCTGATGGGGTTGGGCGCGCTCCCCTCCGGGCACCCCAACTTCATCAGCATGCCCGGCATGCACGGCAGCTACGCGTCGAACATGGCGTTCACCCACACCGACCTGATCATCGCCCTGGGGGCCCGGTTCGACGACCGGGTGACGGGGCGGCTGGACGCCTTCGCCCCCCACGCCCGGGTGATCCACGTGGACATCGATCCGGTGGAGATCGGCAAGAACCGGCAGGCGGATATTCCCATCGTCGGGGACGTCCTGCGGGTTCTGGAAAAGATGAACAAGGCGGTCGCGGAGCTGGCCCCCCTCCAGAAGGAGCGGAACGCCGGCGCCCGGAAGGAGTGGAAGGAGCGGATCGCGGCGTGGATGGCGGAGCACCCGCTGATCCCGTCCGTATCGGACACGGAGATCAAGCCGCAGCACCTGGTCCGGGAGATCGACCGGGTTTCCGGCGGGGAGGCGATCGTCTGCGCCGACGTGGGCCAGCACCAGATGTGGGGCGCCCAGTTCCTCCGGTTCAACCGCCCGAGGCTGTGGCTTTCCTCCGGGGGCCTCGGGTCGATGGGGTTCGGCCTCCCTTCCGCCATCGGCGCGCAGATCGCGAACCCGGGCAAGCGGGTCTTCGCCCTGCTGGGGGACGGCGGCTTCCAGATGTCGATCCCGGAGCTGGCCACCATCGCCAACCACGACCTGCCGGTGAAGATCGTCGTCATGAACAACGGGTACCTCGGGATGGTGCGGCAGTGGCAGGAGCTGTTCTACAACAACCGCCTTTCCCAGGTTTCCCTCACCTCCTTCCCCGACGCGGAAAAACTCGCCGGGGCGTACGGGTTTCCCGGCCGGACGGTCGAGGACCCGAGGGAGGTCGGAAAGGCGATCGACGACGCGGTCCGGCACCCGGGGCCGTACCTGCTGAACGTGAAGGTGTCGCAGTTCGAATGCGTGTACCCGATGGTCCCCGCCGGCGCGGCCATCAGCGAGATGGTTCTGGGGCCGCCGAAGCCGGTGGCGGTGTAGGGAGAACAGGGAGGGGGCGAAAAGGCCATGCTCCAGACGATCTCGCTGCTGGTGGAGAACAAGCCCGGGGCTCTGATGCGCATCACGGGGGTGTTGAGCGCCCGCGGCTGGAACATCGACAGCCTGACGGTCGCGCGGACGATCGACCCGACGCAATCCCGCATGACCATCGTGGTGGACATCGACCCGTCGCTGCGCCGCCAGGTCATCAAGCAGATGAACAAGCTGATCAACGTGCTCCAGGCCGCGGACCTGACCGAATCCCTCGCCGTGGCCCGGGAGATGGTGCTGGTGCGCGTCCGCGCCACGGCCGAAACGCGGACGGGGATCCTGAAGGAGGCGGAGATCTACGGGGCGAGGGTGGTGGACGTTTCCCAGGACGGCTTCGGGCTGGAGTGCACCGGGCCCGCGGAGAAGGTCGAGGAGTTCATCGACGCGATGCGGAACTTCGGGGAGATCGACGTCACCCGCTCCGGGATCGTCGCCGTTTCCATGGAGAGCCGCAAGCTGCGCATCGCCCCCCCGGTACCCGCCGTCGCGGAGGAGCGCCTCCCGGAGGGATTGCCCAACTGCTGACGGGGCTGCGCTCCGCCAAGGGGTGCGCAACGCCCGGGACTACTTCCCGGGGAGGGTTATCCCCGGGAGCACTTTTTTGCGCTCCTCCACCGCGTTCAGGGATTCGAGGACGACCTCCAGGTACGCCTGCCCGCTCCCGTCGACGGCGTAGAACTCCTTCCCGCCGTACATCAGCTCCCCGTACTGTTCCGTCCACCGCTTCGCCGACAGCTTATACTTCCGGTCCGGATCCCTGTCCGAAGGCGGGGAGCCGAAAAAGAGGGACGACCCCGGCTCGAAGCTCACGGCGAGATGCGTCTCCCCGACCTCCGTCGCGACGCCGGGCGTTCCGGCGCGGACGACGACCTGCTCGACGAGGCCTTCCTCCTTCCTCACGAGCTTGTGGCTCCCGGAAACCTCCCCCTCCTCGCTGCGGAACCCCCTCTGAAGGGTGACGTCGGAAGACAGGTAGTATTGCAGCTTCTTCAGCTCATCGCCCGTCAGGTCGTACTGCGTGCGGAGGTGCTGCGTGAAGGCGACCCGGTGCGACGCGCAGCCGGAGACGGCGGGGAACGCGGCCAGCAGCGCCAGCACAAGGAGTCCGTTCCGCCTGCCTCCCGCAGAAACCGTTTTCATGGCGACCCCCGTGGAGGAAATTCCACTTCCCGTCCATTTTCCCACACGAATCCGTGCAAGGAACCGGTTTCTTCGCCGCCCCGGCGGGAACCGCCCGGGTGATTTCGCCCCGGCCGTTGTGTGGTACGCTTTCCCCGTTGCCCGCCATCGACCCCCGGGAACCCGGAAAGAGGACCATGTACCGGAACGTGATCGCCCCCTTCATCGCCTGCGCCCTGCTCGCCTTCCTCGCGTACCTCGTGTACCAGCTCGCCCAGCCGTTCCTTTACGCCATCGGCCTGGGTGCGGTCCTCACGGTGGTCACGTTCCCGCTCTACGAGCGTCTGCGCCGGGAACTCGGCGGGAGGGCGGGGGCGGCATCAACCCTGACCGTCCTCCTGGTCCTCCTCCTCCTGGTGCTGCCCACCCTCGGACTTCTCGGGGCCCTGAGCCAGCAGGCGACAGAGGTCTACCATTGGCTCGGGAAATCGGCCCCCGGCGAGAACCCGTTCCAACCCATCCTGGACAAGCTGGATACGTACCGGGATCACCCGATTCTCGGCCCCCTGGCGGAGTGGGTCCGTCCGCATCTCGAAGCATTTGCGGCAGGCGCGAAGCAGACGGTGCCCGAGGGGGCGAAGAAGCTGATTGCCTCCGTCACCGGCATGCTCACCTCGTTCCTCGCGAACGCGCTGAAGGCCTTCATCAACCTGGTCCTCGCGCTGGCCGCGTTGGGGATCTTCTGCGTGAAGGGGCGTTCGCTTCTCGACGAGGTGGCCGCGGTGGTCCCGCTCCCCCCGGAAAGGAGCCGGGAGCTGTTCGAAAAACTCGGGGAGGTCACGAAGGCCGTCGTGAAGGGAGTGGGGTTGACCTGCATCGCGCAGGGGGCCCTCGGGGGGTTGGGGTTCTGGGTCGCTGGGCTCCCCTCCCCGCTCCTGTTCGGCACCTTGATGGCGTTCACGGCGCTGATCCCGGTAGTCGGCACCGCGATCGTCTGGCTGCCGGGGGTGCTCTATCTGTTCTTCACGGGGAAGGCGGGATGGGGCGTGGGGCTCCTCCTGTGGGGCGCCCTGGTGGTCGGCCAGGCCGACAACGTGCTCCGTCCCCTGCTGATCGGCGGGAGGGCGGGGATGCCCCTCCCCCTCCTGATCGTCGGCATCCTCGGCGGGCTCTTCTCCTTCGGGCTCATAGGACTGGTCATCGGCCCCCTGGTACTGACCGTCCTCCTGTTCGTCCTGGAGGAGCACCATCGGGCGGCCCCGGGTGCAGAGGTGCCCGCCCCCCCGGACGCTCCCCCGCCCGCCCCGGAATAGGGGTCCCGCCGGTTACTGCCGCATCTGGGTCTCGGCCTCGACCCCCTCGTTCAGGACGATCACCTCGACCCGGCGGTTCAGCTGCTTCCCGGCTGCGGTCTCATTGCTGGCAATCGGGTACTCCTTCCCGTACCCCACGGTGGTTATCCGGGCAGTGTCCACCTCGTCGGCAACCAGTTTCTCCTTTACGGCATCGGCCCTCTGCCGGGAGAGGGTCAGGTTGTACTCGTCCGACCCGACGCTGTCGGTGTGCCCCTCGATCAGCACCTTCCGGTTCGCGTACTTCTTCAGGAACCCGGCGAGCTTCTCCACGCTCCGGTTCGCGTCCGCCGACAGGGTCGCCTTGCCCGTGGCGAACAGCACGTCCCCGATCGTCAGCACGATGCCCCGTTCCGTCTGCTGGGCCTTCAGCTCCGAGAGCTCCTTCAGGAGCTGGTCGAACGCCGCCTTGGCCCTTTCCGCCTTCTCCGCTTCCGCCTGCGCGGCCATCCGGGCCTGCTCCGCCTCCTGCTTCGCCTTCGCCGCCCGGGTCGCCTCGATGGCCGCCGTCGCCCGGGCCTGTTCCGCCTCCGACAGCGCCCTCCCCGCTTCCTTCCTCGACCGCTCCGCCTCGGCGAGCGCCTTTTCCGCCTCCCTCCTGGCGCGCTCGGCCTCCTGCTGGGCGATCTTCGCCTCCTGGGCCCGCTTCTGCGAGACGATCTCGGCCGTCTCCAGGTTGAGCTTCTCGATGTCCCTCTCCGCCTGCTTCCCCTCGGCGAGGGCCACCGCGATCCGGGACTTCCGCTCGGCGATGTACCCCAGCTGCAGCTTCTCGTCGGTGTCCGTCGCCCCTTCCGCCGCCTGCAAGGCCTTCCCGGCGTCCAGGAGCGGGACCGGGGCGTACGCATCCACGATCGGGTTGGCCTTCGCTTCCGCGTACGCATTCCTCGCGCGATCCACCTGGTCCCTGGCCATCACTTCCCTCTGGGACGAGCCGCACCCCGAAACCAGGAGAAGGAGCAGCACGACCGGAAGGAGGACCCCCGTCCCGACTTTCCTGCAATGCGATCCCGCGCGGTTCATCTTCCGATCCCTCCCCGGGAATGTCATTTCGTCATCCGTTCGATTTCCTGCCGGAGCGTCTCGATGTTCCTCTTCATGTCCTCGGCCGTCTTCCGGTTCTTCTGCGTCGTGGCCCGCGCCCGGGCGTAATCCGCATCGACAGAAGCCTGATCCGCCAGTCGGGCGGCCTCCTCGTAATTCTGCCGGGAGAAGGCCTCCTTCGCCTGGGCGAGTTTTCCCTGTGCGATGGCGAGGTCGTCCGGCGCGTTCAGGACCGCGCTGCCCTCCCTGGCGTCCGCGACGGCCTTTTCCCCCCTGGACACCTTCTCGCCCGCCAGGGTCGCGTTCATGGAAGTGCAACCACCCGCCAGGAAAAGGACGGCGATCGCCGCCACCAGGGTCGACAGGGTCCCTGTTTTCTTCCCGTCCATCGGATTCTCCTTGTCCTTCCGGATCTGCCTTGCACCGCCATGGTAGCCAAAATCGGGCCGGGGCGAAACCCCGTCGCGCCAACCCGTTTGAAATATTCCGCGGGAAGAAGCATTCTACACACCTGGAGGAAGACGCACCGGCGGGACGATGATACGGCACCGGAAAATCCTTCTTGCACTCCTTGCCGGCGCGGGGCTCCTCCTCGCCCTCCTCGTCGCGCTGTTCCTCCTGGCCCCCCGGTTGATCAACACCGTCGCAATCAAGGAACGTGCCCTGGCCCTTCTCGAGCGGGAGACAGGGGTGCGCCTTTCGTACGCCCGCGCGGACGTCACGCTCTTCCCCCGCCCGCGGGTGGCGATCCGCGGAGTCGGCCTGGATCTCCCCGGGGTGGCGCACGGAACGGCCGCGGCCCTCGAGGCGGACGCGGACCTTCTCCCTCTCCTGCGCGGCAAGGTCCGCATCGGGGGCGTCCTCCTTTCGTCCCCGGATTTCCGGATCCACCTCCCTGCGAAAGAAAAAAAGGAGAAACCGGTTTCCCTCGAGGAGGTCCGGAAGGAAATTTCCCTCGCCCTCGCCGCGTTGGAGCGGAGGATGCCCGGGACGGTCTTCACCGTGCGGGATGGCCGGCTGGAGCTTTCCGACGCGGACGGTCCTCTCGTTTCCCTGCGCGATCTTTCGGCGCGGGCAGCCCTCTCCCCGGACCGGCTGGTCGCGGAGATCCGGTGTTCCTCCCAATACTGGGAAGGACTGGCAGTCGAAACGAGCGTGCGCACCGAGGGCCTCCGGTCGGAAACCCGCGTCGAGACGGAGAGGTTCCGGCTCGGGGATTTTGTGGGACGGATCGCGCCCGGAGCCACCCCCTGGCTGGGAGAGACCGTCCTCTCCCTGCGCAGCCGGATCGAATCGGAAGGATTGGGGTTGGTGAAGGCCGAGGTTACCGGCTCCGTGCCGACCCTGACGATCAGGGGGGGGGCGCGAAGCCGGGTCGTGCGGGTGAGGGTCCTCAAGGGGACGCTGGTACTGAACGACAGGGAGGTGCGCGCGGCCCTCTCCGAACTCGTGCTCGACGAGCCGGTACTGCGGCTTTCCGGCGAACTCGCCGTGGACCGGGTTTCTCCCCGGATCGCGGTGAACCTGGCCGGGAAAGACCTCGAGATCCCTTCGGTCCGGGAAGCCCTCCTCGCCCTTGCCGGCGACGTGCCGACGGTCCGGGACATCCTCGACGTGGTCCGGGGAGGGCGCATCTCCCGGTTCTCCTTCCGGACCGGCGGCAGGTCTCCAGGGGAACTCGGGAACCTCGACGCCCTGGCCTTCCAGGCCACCCTTTCCGGCGGTTTCATCCAAATTCCGGGACCGGATCTCCCCCTGGAGGAGGTCGGGGCCGAGGTGACGATGGAGAAGGGAACCCTCGCCGGGAAAGGGATCTCCGCGAGGATGGGAAATGCCCGCGCAACCGGGGGCTCGCTCCGGATCGGGTTTGCGGAAGACGACCCGCCGTTTCACTCGGAGTTCCAGGTGGACGCGGACGTGGGGGAACTCCCCCCCCTCCTTCGCCGTCTCGTGCGGGGCGGCGCCTTCCGCGAGGAATTGGACCAGGTCCGCGAGGTCCGGGGAGGCGTGTCCGGGCAGGTGGTCCTGGGGGAGCGTCTCTCCTCCGTTGGAGTCCGGTTCCAGGCTTCGAAGGTCCGGTGCACCGGGAAATACGACCGCATCCCTTTCCCGGTCTCGATCGACGCGGGACAGGTCTCCTACGACGGGGCGTCGGTCGCGGTGACGGGCCTCGGCGGGAAGGTGGGGAATTCGTCTTTCTCGGGCGTGACGGGGAATGTGGCCCTGTCGGATACCCCGATGCTGTCCGTCCGATCCGGGACGGGGCGACTTGTCCTCGCGGAGCTTTACCCGTGGGTTTCCTCGTTTGACTCCGTCCGGAAGGCCGCGCCCGACGTACGGTCTCTCCGGGGGACCGTCGAAGTGGGGTCGCTGTCGATGGAAGGACCTTTGCGCGGGGCCGGGGAATGGGTATTTGACGCCACGGGCACCCTCTCCGGCCTGGAGCTGGACACACCGCTCCTGCCCGGCCCTCTGTCGGTCCCGGCGGGCCGGTTCCGGATCCGGCCGGAGTCGGTGTCCTTTTCCGGCGTCGAGGCGTCCCTCCTCGATGCGACTTTGCAGGGGACGCTGGAACTGAACGGGTACCGTCGGGGATCCGATCGCATAGCGGCCGCTTTCGAGGGCGGTATCGGGCCGGAGACGGCGAAGTGGGCCTACGAACGCATCGGGATACCCGAACCGTTCCGCGTCAAAGCGCCGTACACCGTGACCGGGGCGGAAATCTCCCGGGAGGGAGAGGCCGTCCAGGCGAAGGTCGATATGCGGCACCCGGCGAGCCCGATCCTCTCATTCTCCGTCCGCGCGGAGCCGGGGAAGACGACGATAGACCCCCTCGTCATACGGGGCGCCGACTCCGATGCGAAGATGGCGCTGCGGGTCGACCCGTCGACGTTGCGCCTGCAATTCTCCGGAACGCTGGCGCGCGATACGGTAGAGAAGATCCTCCCGATCCCGCCGTTGCCCGGGCACCGGATCCGGGGCGAGCTGGAAGTGGAGGTGGACCGAGCGAAGCCAGCCCGCTCCTCGGCCCGCGGGACGCTTACGGCTACGGAGGCGAAGATCCCCTGGGAGCCGCTGGAACCTCTCGCCATACACGCACTGTCCGTGGAGGCCGACGGCAAAACGGTCCGGGTTCTCTCTTCCTCCCTGGCGTGGGACAACGTCCCGTTCTCGCTGACGGGGACGGCGAAATTCGAAGGGGAGAAGGTTTCCGCGGTCCTCGACGTCTCCGCCGGGAGAATCGACCTCAAGAACCTGCTTCGGAGCCTGAAACCTTCAGGGCAGCCGGGGGGAACGCCACGCGCGGCCGCCTCTTCCGGAGCGGAGGTCGGGAACGCAACCGGGGGGCCGTCTCTTCCGGTCCAGGGCACCGTGCGTCTGGCGGCGGACTCCGTCTCGTTGCGGGGGTTTACCTTTCAGGCCGTCAAAGCCGTGGCGTACCTGGAGGGAAATACCTTCCGCATCTCCATCTCCGAGGCGAACCTGTGCGGGATATCCACGCTGGGGTCCGCGACGGTGGGTGCCGGGGAGCCGTCGTTCACCCTGGTCGCGTCCGCGTCGGGGGAGAATATCCAGAGTTCGATCGAGTGCTTCACGGAGAATCGTGAGACGTACACCGGCAAGTTCAGCCTGTCGTCCCGGTTGGAAGGAGAGGGAACGGGCGACGCGCTGCTCCGTTCCCTTGCGGGGCCCGTCACGCTGGATGTGACGGACGGGAGAATCCGCAAGATGACCGTCCTCTCGAAGGTCCTGGCCTTCCTCAACGTGACCGAGACGTTCCGCGGGAAGTTTCCCGACTTCCGGGAGGAGGGATTCGCCTACCGGAACCTTTCGGTCCGGGCCGAGGTGAAGGGCGGAAAATACACCGTGAAGGAGCTGAGGTTGGATTCCCCGTCGATGCAGGTCTTCGCCACGGGGGAGGTCGACCTCCTGACCCGGGATGCGGACCTCAAGGTGTTGGTCCTGCCGTTCCAGAACGTGGACGCCATCATCAGGAAGATCCCCATCGTCGGGTACATCCTCGGCGGGACGCTGATCTCGGTACCCGTTTCGGTGAAGGGGGACATCCGGGATCCCACGGTGAAGACGATGGAGACGGCCAGCATGGGTTCGGGGCTCCTCGACATCGTGGAGAGGACGGTGAAAACACCGTTACACCTCATCTCCCCGATCCTCCCCGGGAAGGAGAAGAAAGAGACCGGAGGCGCCACGCCTTAAATCGTCAGGATCGCCGCCAGCGCCAGGAGGGCCATCCCCGCCGACGTCGCGCCGGCGCCGAGCAGGGGGAGGATCAGCAGTCCCCCCAGGAAGGAGCCGAGACAGCCGCCCAGCAGGTCGGCGGCGTACAACGGGGAAACGACCCGCCTCTGGTCATCCACGCCCATGCGGCTTGCGTACCCGAACAGCCCGGCCACCAGCGCCCCGCACAGGCAAAGGATCGTCGCTGCCGGCCAGATCCGGAAGAACCCGCCCCACCCCGCGCCGAGGGCCAGCGCCCCCGAAAGCGCCGCCAGCGCGACGAGGAGCGCGCACCCCCACCACCGCCGCACCGGCGGCCGGGCCGCAGCCAGCCGGTCGAAGGCGAGCGCCCCCGCGGCGAGGCCGGCCATGAAGCTCGTCAGCAGCAATCCGATGTCCTGGTAGAGGGAGCCGGACTCCGCCTGGTACCGCAGGAGGACGACGGACTCGATCGCCATCCCCCCGAATCCCGCAACCGCCGCGAGCGCGACCCGCCTCCACGCCGGGCGGAGCCTGGAGAGCGCCATCAGGGCCGCGGCGAGCGCGAACAGCAACACCGCGGCCCTTCGGCCCGGTATCCGCGGGGCTGCGATCCCCGGGAGGAACTTCCCGAGCCATAGGAAGACCGTCTGCTGGTAACAGGCGGGGCGGCCGTCCGTGTTCGGCTTCGCGCCCGAGCCGGCGAGGAGCCTCGCGACCTGCTCCACCCGGTCGTTCGTCAGGACGTACCGCAGGTATTCGGGCGTGACCAGCCTCCCGTCGATCCCCCTCTCCCGCATCCGTCGCGACAGCTCCCCGGGATCGCGCTCCAGCCGCCCGAGGGAGCCGAGGAGCGTGTCGGTCCCCCCGGGGATCACCAGGACGTCCGGAAAAGCCTGGCGGAGAGCCGCGTGCACGCTCCCGTTCCGTTGCTGCAGCAGGGGCGTCCAGAGGTTCTCCGACGACGGCAGCTTCAGGGCGACCACTCCCCCGGGTTCCAGTCGGCCGGCGCACAGCCGGAAGAACTCCTCCGTGTAGAACCGGTTGCTCTCGCCCGACGCCGGTTCCCCCGCGGCGACGAGGATCAGATCGTACCTCCCCGCGGTGGAGAGAAACCTCCGCGGGTCCGCGAAGCGGACGCGGACCGGCTCCCGCCCGAGGGAGTCGCGGGTTTCCGGCGGAAGGTGCGGCAGAAGGGCCTGGTACATGGCCCGGTTCCCCTCGACGTAGTCTACCCGCGAAGGGGCGTGCCGGAGCAGTTCGGCGGCGATCCCGGCCACGCCGCCTCCCAGCGCGAGCACGCTGGAACCCGGTGGAACCTGCAGGGCGGCGAGGTGGACGAACTCCTCCGCCTCGGTCCCCTCGGTCTCGAATTCGAGCGCGTCGTTCCCGAAGACGGCCACCTGGCCGCCCGCGCGGGCGACCGCGACCCGGCCGTACGGGGTGTCCGCGACGGCGACGAGCCCGTGGTGGTTCCAGGCGGTCGTGCGCAGGTCGAGGCGCGAGGTCCCCGCGAGGAGCGCGAGGAAGGCCGCGAACAGGAGAATCGCCGTCCGCCGGGCGGGGCGGGACGCCGCGGCGACGCCGGCGGCCGCCATGCCGCACGCAATCCCGAGGGCGAGGTTCGGCATCCCCCAGTGGAGGGAGAGGGTGGCGGAGACGCTCCCGAGCGCCCCGCCCGCGCATTCCCACGCGTACGCGGCGGCGAGGGTCCCCCCCTCCCCGGCCGCCCGTTGCGCCGTCCGGCGGAAGAGCCACCCCAGCAGCGCCCCCGCGGGCGAAAGGCCCAGCGCCGCGGCGGCAACCTGCTGCCCGAGCGGGAGGTACGCACCGGGGACTCCGCCGAAGAGCACGCGCGCCCCGCGGAGGAACGCCATCTCCAGGGGAAGGAGGATCGCCAGCAGGAGAAAGGCGCGGTCGATCGCGCGGGATGGATCGGGGATCCGGTGGCGCCCCGCCAACGCGCCTGCCGCGCCCGCTGCAAGCCAGAATCCCAGGCCGAGGAGATAGATGAGCTCGACCCCGAACGACGCCACGGCGAGCTCGCGCAGCAGGGCGACCTGCCCCACCATCGAGAGGAACCCGATGGCGACGAGCCGCGCCATGCGGAGCTACATCCCCTCCCCGAACACCTCCGCCTGGTAGACCGAGAAGGACGCGCCCTCCTTCCAGCAACCGGCAGGGAAACCGGCTTTCCGGCACAGGTGGTCGAGCATCTCGTCGCGGCCCCACCCCTGCTCCGCCGCGACCTGCGGGAGGAACACCGCGGAACGGCCCCCCTTCGACAGGAGCACGCCGTCCCGGCCGACGACGATGTCTCCCGGAGAGGACACGGGCTTCATCGGGGTCAGCGCGGAGATCTCCACGGTGAGCTTCGGAAACTCCTCCGTGGTGACGGGCGGGAACCGGCGGTCGCCGAAGGCCGACTGGAGCGCCATCGCCCCCACGGTCTTCCCGAGGGGGGCGTCGGGGGACATCCGGCCGATGCACCCCCGCAACTCCCCCCCGCGTTTCAGCGTCACGAAAGCTCCCCGGGGGCGCCGGGTCCTCCCGGGGAGCCCCCGCGAGAGCGGCACCGTCCCCGTGGAGAGATACCGGTCGATCGTTTCCCGCGCGAACGCGAGGAGCGCCTTCCGGTCCGCCGCGTCGAGGGGGCCCTCCGGGAGGCCCCCGGCGGGAGCCTGCAGCGCGGTCGTATCCGTGCCGCCCGGTCCGGCGGCGAAGACGACGGCCCCGTATCCCACGACCCGGTCCGGCTCGCCGACGGATGCGTCGCCGGAGTTCGCGTAGCTCACCACCACCCCGCGGGTCGCACCGAGGTCCTTCGACGCGGACATCGCCGAGAGGACCGGCGCCTCCCCGCAGGCGCACGTCCCGAGCCCCGTCACGCCGCGGGACATCTCCTCGCCGATGGCGGCCCGGAACGCCGCGGGGTCGAGCCCAGCGACCGCCGCGAGGACTTTCCGGTCCACCCGGCCGGCGTCCGCACCGGACGGGTAGTGGGACAGGTCCGTGCTCGCAACGATGATTGCCCTGCGCCCCGCGAGGACCTTCCCCAGCGTCCGCCCGAACCGTTCGCAGAGCGCCGGATCGGCGGACCCCACGATTGCGGGGAGGATCTTCGCCTTCGGGAAGAGGACCTGGGCGAAGGGGACGTGCACCTCCACCGAATGCTCCCCCGCGTGGACGTCGGCATTGAACGCGCAGCCGGGATCCGCGGCGATCAACGCCTCGGCCGCCCCGCGGTCGATCTCCGCCACGCCCAGGGGGGTGCGGAACCCCGTCCCCGGGTGGAGCGCCACGCCCCGGAACCCCGGCGCGGCGTGGTTCGACCCGAGGAGCACCACGAGGTCGTACTCTCCCCCCTGCACCTGGCGCCAGGCGTCCGCCGCGATCTGGCCGGAGTAGATGTACCCCGCGTGAGGGGCGACGAGCGCGACAGGGCGGTCGACCTTCGGCGGGACCGCGTCCCGCAGGAAGCTCTCCACCGCCAGCCGGAGCGCCTTCGGGTCCGAAGGGTAGAATTTCCCCGACACGGCGGGCTCCCGCACCCCTTCGGCCGGTCCCTTTCCCGCGATCGACGCGTCCCGCCGGCAGGCAAGGATGCAGAACGCGAGGAGGACGACGCCGGGCCGTTTCATCCGGGACACCTCTGGCTTCGGCGCATCCTCAGGCCCAGACGCCCGCGACGGGCCGGCGGCAGGATTTGCACCGGCCCTTTTCCAGGCTCATCGCGGTCACGAAGAACCCGCTCCTCCAGACGACGACCTTTCCGCAGCCGGGGCAGTACGTATGGTTCCCGGGGTGTCCCGGCACGTTTCCCACGTAGGCGTACCGGATCCCCTTCTTCATGGCGATCTCCCGGGCCTTCTCGAGGGTGGCCACGGGGGTGGGCGGGAGGTTCCGGAGCTGGTAGTCGGGGTGGAAGCGGGTGAAGTGGACCGGCACGTCGGGGCCGATCTCCCCGGCGACCCAGTCCGCGAGGCCCTGGAGCATCCTCCCGGAGTCGTTGAGGGTAGGGACCACCAGGTTCACGATCTCCAGGTGGACCCCGCTCCTGGCGGCCTGCCGGATGCTTCGGAGCACGGGGGCGAGTTCCGCCTGGGAGACGTCGCGGTAGAACTCCGGGCTGAACCCCTTCAGGTCGATCTTGACGGCGCCCAGCACCCCGCACATCTCGCGCAGCGGTGCCTCGTTCATGAAGCCGCAGCTGACGATGACGGAGCGGATACCGTCCTGTCTCGCCGCGCGGGCGACGTCGGTCAGGAACTCGGTCTGAACCGTGGGCTCATTGTAGGTGAACGCGATGACCGGCGCCTGGCGCGCCTTCGCGGCGGCGACCACCTTCTCCGGAGGAGTGAACGCCGGCGGGTTTTCCTCCGGAAGGGACTGGGAGATCTGCCAGTTCTGGCAGAACTTGCACCGGAGGGGACACCCCGCGGTGCCCAGGGAGAACGCCGCCGCGCCGGGAAGAAAGTGGTAGAACGGCTTCTTCTCGATGGGGTCGACGTGGACCGCCAGGGGCCGGCCGTAGACGAGGCTGCGGAGCTCCCCCCCGACGTTCAGCCGCGTGCGGCACCTCCCCCTCCCCCCGTCGGGGATCCGGCAGGTGTGCGCGCAGAGAAGGCACTGGACGAGCCTGGATCCGGAGTCGACCGGCATCCAGTAGCGGGCCCTCGGCGCCGTGGACAGGATCTCTTCCAGGCGGGGGTCGACGGCGGCGGATGCGACTCCCCGCCAGCAGGATGCGGCCGCGGACCCGCCGCCGATGGCCGCGGCAAACCGTCCCGTCCGGACCAGGAACTCGCGGCGCGAGATCATGGTCCCAATATACCATCAGGCGGCGACCCAGTCCTCCTGGAGCACCTCGCCCTGGAGGCTGACCACGACGACCTTCACGGGAACTTTCCGGGCACTCTCCTTCACCGCCTGTGCCGCCAACCCGGAGAGCCCCCTGCAGCACGGGACCTGCATGATGATGACCGTCAGGCTGTTGATCTTCGCCTCCTCGCACAGCCCGCGGATCTTCTCCACGTAGACCTCCTGCCCCGAATCGAGCTTCGGGCAGGCGATCGCGAGGGACTTCCCCTTCAGGTAGTCGCCGTGGAAATTCCCCATGGCGAACGGGACGCAATCCGCCGCCAGGAGCACGTCCGCACCCTGGAAATACGGGGCGGCCGGGGAGACCAGGTGCAGCTGGATCGGCCACTGCCGAAGCTGAGAGGGGACCTTCCCCGCCGGCGCCCCGGTGCCCTCGTCCTTCGAAAAAGACATTGCTCTCGAACCCGGACAACCGCTCATTCCGTCACCTCCCTCGTGGTCTGTTGCGGATTTCATTCTCCTCCACGCCCTACCGGCGTTCCTTGACGCACGTCAACGGCAGCCGGATAGATGCGGCGATTGAAATTTCCTCCGGGCACGATTTCCGAATTGTAACCCGCCTGGTCTTTCCTGCATGCAACTCCTCGATAAACAATGGAATTATTTCCGGTCCATCCGGCCCAGATGTTGCTGTTTCTTTCGCCGACCACTCTCCTGGAGGGGATTGAAGTGGGATTCGTACGGATCGCATCGATCGGGTTCCTGTTCTTGCTGGGTCTTTCCGGCATCATGGCCGCCAACGCCCTGGCGGGCGAATCCGTCTCCGCTTCCGGGGGCGCCCCGGAGACCGCATTTCTTTGCCCGGACCTGGCCCGCACCGGGCTGTTCCGCTCCAAAGGGCTCGAGTATCTCCACACCCTTGCGTTTGCGGAGGCCGTCTCGGCGGTGGCCGGCGGAAGGTCCTCATTCGCCCCTCCGCCCGTCCCCGAGGAGTGGAAGGACGCCTCTACCAGGTGGCTGATGCACCTCTTGACGCACGAGGCGGGAATCCTGCCCCGGGCGGTTCTCCTTCCCCTGGGAGACGGATTCTCCTCGGACGAATGCCCGTGCGACCCGCAGCTGCTGCACAAATCCTCGCTCGAGTACCGCTCCCGTCCGGGAAACGGGAGCGCCGGGGTGGTGTACCCCTACTACGTCCCGATGGCTGCGCACGAACTGGAGAAGATGATCCTCCCCCACTCCGTTCGCGCCGGGCGGATCGCCGCCACGATCGAGCTGGCGGAGCGGATGGGCGCCGCGGCATGCTCGCCGATCCTGGTCGAGGCGGCGAAGGAGGCGCTGGACGGCGCCCGGAGGGCCGCGGCCGAGCGGCATTACGACGTCGTTTCCCTCGAACCGTCCTTCTCGGCCGCGGAACGGCTTTCTGAGGAGCTTTCGGAGGGTTGGAGGCTCGCCGCTGCGCAAGGGGCTCCCTGCGCAGCGGGGAAATGATCCGACGGTGGATGGAGGGGCTGCCATGTCGCGGATGCGGTCGCTGTTGAAACGGCTGTTCACGCCGGTCACCATCCTGCTGGTTCCCCACTCCCGAACGGACGCCGTCAGCTTCCGCGTGCCGGCCGTCGCGGTGGCCGGATCCGCGTTCCTTTGCCTCGTGGGGACCGCCTTCGTCGCCGCCGTTTTCGTCCGCGCCGTCGAGTACAACCGGATGCGGGACCGGCTGTCGTACCTCTCGGCGCAGTTCCAGGAGATGAGGGGCACGATGCTCTCGCTGAAGCAGGCGGAGCAGGATTTCCGGAGGATCTTCGCGGTCCGGTCGAAGGCCGCCGTCCTGGAGTCCGCGGATTTCTCGGACAGCGGCTCCCTCGACATGGAGATGCTCCGGGAACAGGTCGAGGAGGCGATGGAGTCGGTGACCGACATCCGGAAATACATCGCCGAGCAGAAGGACATCTACCTCGCCACCCCCGTCGGCATGCCGGTGGCGGGGACGCTGTCCTCTCCGTACGGGAACCGGAACCACCCGGTTCGCGGCGAGGAGCGGTTCCACACCGGGGTGGACATCTCCGTCCCGGTCGACACCGGGGTGCGGGCGACGGCCGACGGCATCGTGAGTTTCGCCGGGTGGACGGAGGGGAGCGGAATCGTCGTGGTCGTCGAGCACGGTCACGGCTTCAGCACGGCCTATGCCCACAACCGGAAATCGCAGGTCCGGGTCGGCGACCGCCTCCGCCGGGGAGACGTGATCGCCATGTCGGGCTCCACGGGAGTCTCCACGGGGCCCCACGTCCATTACGAGATCTGGAAAAACGGCCGCCACGTCGACCCCGTCGCGTTCCAGGCCAGGAGGTGACCATGTTCGGGAAAAGTTCCAGGAAGCTGGAGACGATCGTCGGCGCCGGCACCCGGGTCGCCGGAAAGCTTTTCGTGGAGGGGACGGTGCGGATCGACGGCTGCGTGGAGGGGGACGTCGAGGCCGACTGGGTGGTCGTCGGCGAAACCGGAAAGATCCGCGGAAACACCCGGACCCGCGGGATGGTCGTGGGAGGCGAGGTGGAGGGGAACGTCGATGCGGGGGAGATCGCGGAACTGAAGGAGAAGGCGCGGTTCACGGGGGAGATCCGTGCGCCGAAGCTTACG
>DASWBR010000172.1:0-2773 GCA_036390495.1 Candidatus Deferrimicrobiaceae bacterium
CAGGCCGATGAAGCGGTCCCTGTCCCAGATCTGGAAGTTGATGGCGAACCCGAACCCGGAAGGGCGCATGACGTACACTACCGATTTGTCCGGCGGCGGACCGGCTTTCGGCGGTTCTGACTTTGCCATGTACTTGCTCGAACCGGCGCACCCGCCGAGCATCAACGCCAGAAGCAGCACGAGGGACACGGACAACCTGCGGGTCATGGGAGCCTCCTTTCCGTTCGTCAGGGTGGATCGCCGCCGACGGACAGCACGATCTCGGCCTGGCAGGCCACCTCGCCGCCCACCACGGCCTTTACGTCGCAACGGTGGAGGGAGCCAAACTGCTGGAGGAGGTTCGCCTCGAGCGTCAGCCGGTCGCCGGGCATGACGGGACGGCGGAGCCGGACGTCCCGCAACAGGGCGAGGAACGTCGGCTCGCCTTTTGAGACCAGCACCCCGGCGGCCTGGGTCATCGCCTCGACGAGGAACGCGAGCGGCATCCCGCGGAGGTCCGGGAGTTGTCGCTCCATGTAAGGCTCCCCGCACGTCACATTCTTCAGGGCCACAACCTTCACCCCGGGCACGTGCTCCACGATCCGGTCGACGAAGCGGAAGGACAATCCGTGCGGAAGCCCGGAGAGCGGATCGTCCTCCAACCGGTTACCCCTTTCCCATGGAGCGAACAAACTCCGCGATCGAGTCGATGGTCGCGAGGACCTTGACCGCCTGGGCGCGGTCCTCGATCACGACCCCGAACTCCTTCTGCAGCCCGAGGACGAGTTCCAGCGCGTCGATCGAGTCGAGCCCCAAGCCGTCCGGCCCGAACAGGGGCGTGTCGTCCCCCAGCTTCGCGACCGCCGCGGAAAGCTTCAGCCTCACCGCAAGGATTTCGCGGATTTTCCGTTTGGTGGATTCCACGACCGGATCAAATCCCCCCTGTCACCTTGATGACTTCTCCCGTGATGTACGACGCCTCGTCGGAGGCGAGGAAACGGACCACCGACGCCACCTCCTCCGCCTTCCCCGCCCTCCCGAGGGGAACGTTCGACAGCAGCCGTTCCCGCTGCTCCGCCGGCATGGCGGAAACCACGTCGGACTCCACCAGCCCGGGGGCGACGGCGTTCACGCGGACCCCGAAGCGCGCCATCTCCTGCGCAAGAGAGCGGGTGAAGGCGTTAACTCCTCCCTTGGCGGCGGAGTAGTTCGTCTGGCCCGGGAGTCCTGTCATCCCGCTCAGGGAGGAGACATTCACGATCGTTCCCCGGCGTTCCGCCATCATATGGCGCGCCACGGCCCGGCAACAATGAAAAACGCCCTTCAGGTTGACGTCGATCACGGCGTCCCAGTCGTCGGGGGACATCAGCGCGAGGTATCCGTCCCGGCTTCCGCCGGCGTTGTTGACCAGGACGTCGATCTTCGCGTACCGCGCGATCGCCTCGCCGACCATCGCCTGGACGCTCCCGAAGTCCGCAACGTCCGCCCGGAAGGAAAATCCATCGGCCCCCCGCTGCCGGGCCTCCGCGACCGTCGCTTCGGCGGATGCGCCGTCGTGCCGGTAATTCACCACGACGGCGGAACCGGGCTCCGCGAACGCGAGCGAAATCGCCCGGCCGATTCCCCGGCCGCCGCCGGTGACGAGAACGACGCGCGGCGGTGCCGCCACTATTTCCCCCAGATCCCTTCCGTCCGGTTCACCCTTCCGTTTGCAGGGTCGAAGGCCACGCCGATGTTCTTTCCCATCCTCCGCCGGGCGTACACCCAGAGGTCCCCCGCCATGATGTTCTCGTAGGTCATCGCGTTGGTCCGGTCCTTCCCGAGGTTCGTCGGGGGACCCATGGCGATGTAGACCTGCTCCTTCGTCATCCCGACCTTGGCTACCGTGTTGCGGATGTTCGCCTGCACGTCCTCGGGGAACTTCGACACGTCCACCGCGGACTTCGTTACGAACTTTTCCAGCAGGGCGTCTCCATCCCCCCCGATATCCAGGGTGTATTCGGTTTTGGTATCCGGGTTCACCAGCCTCGCCTTGTCCCCGGCTTTCGTGACCAGAAGTTTCGTGCCGGCAGGGACGAACGCCGGCGCGGACTGCCAGTTCACCCACGTGATCTCGTTCCCCCCGATCACCTTCAGGTTGCACCGGGCGTACCGGACCTCCGCCTCCGCTCCCGCCTCCTTCTCCCCGGCGACCGCCGGGACGGCAAGGAGCGCGCACAGCAAAGCGACGAAAGACACTCCGAACATCTGCCTCATCCGCCCCCTCCTCTACCCGGATTTTCTTTTACAGCATATCCCACAAAGGACCCCGGTGCCCCTTCCTTCGCAGGGCCGACAGGATCGCCGGGTCCGACCGTATCCCCAGGCCGGGGACCACCCAGTTCGAACGCGCCTTCGCATGTCGTTCGACCCGTTCCAGCAGATTCTCCGCGCCGACGGAAGGGGAAACGTAGAACGCCGGCGCGAGGAGATCGGCTTCCCGGGCCACCGCCCCTTCCTCCACGGCGATGCGGTGGAGAGGGGTGCCCGGGTAGATGCGGACGCCCGGCAGGGCAAGGACGGCGCGGGGCCGGATCCGGTCGAAGAAGGCGAACGTTTCCGAAAGGGTCTCCGGTGTCTCCCCGGGCCCCCCGAAAATCAGGTAATGGGCATCCGGAAGGCCCGCCTCCCTGCACGCGTCGGAGGCCCTCCGCACGTCGTCCAGGGAAAACGGCTTCCCCAGTGAGGCCAGCATCCGGGGGGACCCCGCGTCGGTCCCGAATTCCACGCCCCGGCACCCCGCACGCCTCATCGC
>DASWBR010000173.1:0-2891 GCA_036390495.1 Candidatus Deferrimicrobiaceae bacterium
CCGACCTCGGCGTCCCGCTGGTCGGCGTCGGGCTCCTGTACCAGAAGGGGTATTTCCGGCAGGTGCTCTCCCTCGACGGCTGGCAGCAGGAGCTGTACCCGGACAACGACTGGTACAACATGCCGGTGACCATCGAGTACGGGCCGGAAGGCAAGCCCGTGGAGATCGAGGTGTTCGTGGGGGGCGAGACGGTGCGGGCCCGCATATGGCGGGTGGACGTCGGGCGCACGCCGCTCTACCTGCTGGACACCAACATCAAGGAGAACTCCCCGCGCTCCCGGGAGATCACCTCCACGCTGTACGGCGGGGACCGGGACATGCGGATCCGGCAGGAGATCGTCCTCGGGGTGGGGGGGGTGCGGGCGCTGAAGGCGCTGGGGATCCACCCCACGGTCTACCACATGAACGAGGGGCACTCGGCGTTCCTCATCGTCGAGCGGATCCGGGAGCTGGTGCTGGAGCAGGGGCTCTCCTTCGCCGAGGCGCGCGAGGTGGTGCTCTCCTCCAGCGTCTTCACGACGCACACCCCGGTCCCCGCCGGGAACGAGCTGTTCGACCCCGACCTGATGCGGAAATACCTGGAGCCGAAGGCCCGTCGCCTGGGGCTTCCGTGGGAGCAGGTCCTCGCGCTGGGGCAGCTCCCGGACGGGAAGGCCCGGGACTTCGGGATGACGGTCTTCGCGCTGCGGATGGCGGCGTTCTCGAACGGGGTGGCGAAGCTCCACGGGGAGACTTCCCGGAAGATGTGGAAGGGGCTCTGGCCGGAGCTCCCGGAGGCGGAGGTGCCGATCCGCAGCGTCACGAACGGGATCCACACGCGGTCGTGGATCAGCCACGAAGTGGGGGAGCTCTACTCGCGGTACCTCGGCCCCCGCTTCCTCGAAAAACCCGCGGACCACGCGGTGTGGGACCGGGTGGAGGCGATCCCGCCGGGGGAACTGTGGCGAATCCACCAGACCCGGAGGGAGCGGCTGGTCTTTTTCGTCCGGAAGCGGCTGAAGAACCAGCTCCAGCGGCAGGGGGCGGGCCCCGCCCTCCAGCGGTCCGCGGAAGAGGTGCTCAACCCCGAGACCCTGACGATCGGCTTCTCGCGGCGATTCGCCACCTACAAGCGCGCGAACCTCCTGTTCCAGCAGCCCGAGCGGCTGGTCCGCCTCCTGACGAACGAGGAACGCCCGGTGCAGATCATCTTCGCCGGAAAGGCCCACCCGCAGGACCTCCCGGCGAAGGAGATCATCCGCTCGGTCATCCACTTCGCTTCCGACCCGCGGATCCACAACCGTCTCGTCTTCATCGAGGATTACGACATCAACGTGGGCCGGTACATGGTGCAGGGCGTCGACGTGTGGCTGAACACCCCGCGGCGCCCCCTGGAGGCGTCCGGGACGAGCGGGATGAAGGCGGCGGCGAACGGGGCGCTGAACGTCTCCGTGCTCGACGGCTGGTGGGACGAGGGGTACTCCCCCGAGGTGGGTTGGGCGGTCGGCAGCGGGGAGGTGTACGGGAACCCGGAGGAGCAGGACCGGGTGGAGGGCGAGGCCCTCTTCAACCTGCTGGAGAACGAGATCGTCCCGCTCTTCTACGAGCGGGACCGCGGGGGGCTGCCCCGCGCGTGGATCGCGATGATGAAGGCGTCCATGCGCCGGCTCGGTTCGTATTTCAACTCCCACCGGATGGTGCAGGAGTACGCGGAGCAGAGCTATCTGCCCGCCCACCGCGCGGCCTCGCGTCTCTCGGCGGAAGGCTTCGCCGCCGCCCGGGGTCTGGCCGCGTGGCGCTCCCGGGTGGCCGGGGCGTGGCCCGCCGTGGCGATCCGCGTGGAGGAGATCCGCAAGCACAAGGACATGCGCGTGGGGGACACGGTGGGGGTCACCGTCCACGTCCGCCTTGGGGATCTTGCCCCGGGGGACGTGGAGGTGGAGATCTGGAACGGGCCGTTCACCGCGGCGGGGGAGATCCGCCAGGGGTCGATCCTTCCGGCCCGCCACGTCGGGCGGGAGGGGGACGAGGAGATCTACCGCGTGGAGATACCGTGCTCCGGGAGCGGCCGGTACGGCTTTGCCGCCCGCGTCCTCCCGCGCCACCCCGACATGGTGAATCCGTTCACACCCCTCCGGCTGACCTGGGAGCCCGCCGCGTCCGGCTCGTGAGGGGGAACGGCTCCCGCCGGTAGATCTCCGCGCACCGCTCCGGCGTCGCCCCCAGCAGGTAGGCGATCCGGATGCGCCACATCCGCAGGATCGTCCGCAGGGGGCCCCACGCTTCCCAGCGGCGGCCGGACGTCCAGACCCGGTTCGGCAGAAGGACGGTCCTCCCCTTCGCCCGCACCGCCCGCGACAGCTCCACGTCCTCCATCAGCGGGATTTCGCGGTATCCGCCCAGTTCCCGGAACGTCTCCGCCCGCAGGAAGATCGCCTGGTCCCCGGTGCAGGACCGGGTCAGGGCCGACCGGAGGTTGATCATCCCGCCCGTCAGCGAGAGCATCGCCCGCACGTAGAGGCCCGCGCCCGGCGAGGGAAGCAGGGCGACGCGGAAGGCGCCGCCGGCGACGCGCCGGTCGCGAAGCGCGTGGACGACCGCGTCGAGGCCGCACGGCGGGAGGACGGTGTCCGCGTGCAGGAAGAGGAGGATATCGCCGCGGGCAGTGCCGGCGCCGGCGTTCATCTGGAGCGCGCGTCCCCGGGGCGCCGCGACCACCCGGTCGGCGAGCCGCCGCGCGATCTCCATGGTCCCGTCCCCGCTCCCCCCGTCCGCCACGATCACCTCGCACTCCCCCGCCTCGCGGCACGACCGGATCGTCCCCGGCAGCGCCTCTTCCTCGTCGAGCGTCGGGATAATGACCGAGATCACCGGGATCATGCTCCGGCGTTGACGAGTGCGCCCAGGTGCGC
>DASWBR010000174.1:0-7079 GCA_036390495.1 Candidatus Deferrimicrobiaceae bacterium
TGGCCATTCCGCACCCCGCGATGGCGGGCAGGAGGTTCTGTCTCCTCCCCGTGGCGGAGGTGGCGTCGGACGCGGTCGTGCCTCCCGGGGGGCGGACGGTTATCGAACTGCTGGCAATGTGCAACGACACGCTCGAGGTGATCGCGATATGACCCGGATCGGAATCTCCCGATGGATCCTGCTGCTCGTCGCCCTGGTGGCTCTTGTCGCGCCCTGGGGGTGCAAGAAGAAACAGTCGCAACAGTCAGGGGGAGAGGGGGAGCCGATCCGCCTGAACGCCCTCGCGGAGATCGAGAACTACAAGGAGATCCTTCGGAAAGATCCGAACAACCTGCAGGCCCTGATCGGGATCGGGAACCTGTATTTCGACACGAAGCAGGACCTTCTGGCGATCGAGAATTACCAGAAGGCGCTGGCCCTGGACCCGTCGAACGGGAACGTGCGGACGGACATGGCGGTATGCTACCGGCGGACGGGAAACCCGGACCGCGCGGTCGAGGAACTGAAGAAGGCCATATCCACGAACCCGAGGCACGCCCAGTCGCGTTACAACCTGGGAGTCATCCTGATCCACGACAAGAACGACATCGAAGGGGGCATCAAGGCCTGGGAGGCCCTCCTGGAGAACGTTCCCGGATACCCGTACCGGGACCAGCTGAGGGCGGAGATAACGAGAATGCGCTCCATGGTCCAGTCCACCCAGCCGAAATTCAAGTAGTTTCGCGAAAATATAATACAGTTCTACCTTTCTGTTGACAGCCGTCCCGCATTCCCTTATATCTAACATTGTTTGTTTTGTAATAAAACGTCCCATATCCTTCCTGGGGGATTCCCATGGTCCGCCGAGATAAGTCCAACTACATCATTCAGTCCGTGGCGCACGCCCTCGACGTGCTGGAGGAGTTCCGGGGGGACATGGACGAGCTCGGCGTCACGGAACTCAGCAAGAAACTCAAGCTCCACAAAAACAACGTTTTCCGAATCCTCGCCACGCTCCAGTCGAGGAACTACATCGAGCAGAACCGGTCGAACGACAACTACCGCCTGGGGATCAAGTGCCTGGAACTCGGCCAGACCTTCATCCGCCAGCGCGGCCTGCTGAAACAGGCCAAGCCCATTCTCCAGGAACTGGCGGAGAAGACCGGAGAGACGAGCTACATCTCGATCCTCCGCGGGAGCGAGGTCGTGTACCTCGACTCGGTGGAAACCTCCTCCACGGTCCGGGTGATCTCGCGGGTCGGCCTCCACATGCCCATCCATGCCACCGCCGCGGGGAAGGCCCTGGTCGCGTTCGAATCCGACGAGGAGCTGCAGAAACGGTTTTCCGGGGAGATTCTCCGGTATACGAAGGGCACCAAGGTCCGGTCCGACGAACTGATGAAGGACTTCGCCGCCGTCCGGGATCTCGGGTACGCGACCGACCTCGAGGAGTTCGAGGACGGGTTGCGTTGCATCGGCGCCCCGGTCCGGGATTACACGAGGAAGGTGGTAGGCGCCATCAGCGTGTCCGGCCCGGCGCACCGGCTCTCGGACGACAAGATCGCCCAGCTGGTCGGCCCCGAGGTGGAGCTCGCCGCCAAGTCCCTCTCGGCTAGGCTTGGCTACCGGGAGTAGCCGACGCCCCTTTTCCCAGGCCGGAATCCCCCTGAATCCCCCCAGCCTTGACAGGGACAGGTTCGGGTTGTACCTTCTTCGGTGAATGATGGTTCATTCGGGGAAGGGGGAGACCATGCCGAGGCGGGGACCAAAAGACGGAGCGGAAAAACGGAACCGGATTCTTCGGGCGGCCATCCAGATATTTTCCAAAAAAGGGTTCTATAACTCGAAGGTATCCGAAATCGCGCGCGCGTCCGGCGTCGCGGACGGCACGATCTACCTCTACTTCAAGAACAAGGACGACCTGCTGATCTCCCTCTTCGAGGAGAAGATGGGCGAGATCGTGGCAGAGGTGCGGCAGCGGATATCGGCGGGGAAGGACGCCTGCGCCAGGCTGCAGATCTTCATCGACAACCACATGGCGCTCCTGGACCGGGACTCGGGGCTCTTCGAGGTGATCCAGGTGGAGCTCCGGCAGAGCAACAAGTTCCTGAAGGATTACACCCCCGTGAAGTTCTTCGAGTACCTCGAGGTGATCAGCGACATTCTCGAGGAGGGGAAGCGGGAGGGCACCATGCGGCCCGACCTGAACGTCAGCGTGGCGCGGAGGGCGATATTCGGGGCCCTGGACGAACTCTGCCTCACCTACGTCCTGTCCCGCAATCCGAAGTATCACCCGTCCGTATGCTCTGCGGAGGTATTCCGGATCCTCGCCGGGGGGATTTGCGGGTACACCCCCGCGACGCAGGTGTGCTGAAGCGCCCGCGGCCAGGCCCTTTTACCCGTCCCGGCGGGCGAGCGCCAGCAGCGCTTTCGCCGCTTCCACAAGTTCCCCGCGGCGCGGCAACCGATCCGTGAAACGCCCCGGAATCCCCGAGGCGCCTACGTACGCCCCGCACAGCGCGCCGGTCATCGCCGCCACGGCCCGGGCATCCCCCCCCTGGTTCACCGCCTGCAGAACCGCCTCCGCGAAATCGCCGGGGGAGCGGAGAAAGCACCCCAGGGCGAAAGGGACGCCCTCGGGGGGCGCGGGGCCGTTTCCGAGGGCTTCCCGCATTTCGGAAACGGGCGCCCGCCGGAGGAGCAAGGCGGGGAGCTCCGCCCCCAATCTCCTCCCCACCGTCGCAGAAGGGCGGGAAGACCTCGGCTTCCCCCCGCGCTCCGGCTCCATCCCCGCCACGACGGGCGCGAGGGCGCGCGGGAAGGAGAGGACGTCCAGGGTCCCGGCCGGCGTGTGGAGCACCTTCGCCACCGCGCACGCCTGGGCGATCGTCGCGGCGATCGCGGCGGGGTGGGGATGGGTGACGGCCGCGAGGATCCCGGATTCGAGCTTGAGGCGACGGAAGGAGCCGGCCCGCAGCAGCGAGATCGGGAGCACGTGGACGGCCGGGGCTCCCTCCGGCTGGCCCTCGCCCGCCTCGTGCCACGGGAGGCCCCGCTCCAGCAGGTTCCGCGCGAACCCCGAAAGGCCCGGAGGGTCTTCCCTGCCGACCCCGCGGGCAAGCGCCGTAGCGGTGCGCGCGGGATCGAGGATGCCTTCCGGCAACAGGGATTCTGCAACCGCCAGGGGAAGCGTCGCCGGCCCCTCCGCGGTGGCAGTCCGTCCCGGACGGAGGTCCGGGATCGAGTCCACCTCGCCGTACAGTTCCTGGATGTCCCGCGGCGTCAGCCCCTGCGTGATCGACCCCAGCGCGTCGCCGACTGCCGAACCCAGGAGCGCACCGGCGTACCGGTCCGCGTAGTCGATCCCTTCGGAGAACCCCAGCTGGAGCGATTCCCCCCGGGACAGGAAGGGCGGAATCCGGTTTTTCCGGACCAGGAGCTGGTAGACCGCCTCCGGCTCCCCCGAGAAGAGCAGGGGCTGTTCGGCCTGCCGCGCGGTGGCCCTGCGGACCTTCTGCTCCGCGATCCGCGCCACGGTCTGCGCCATTTCCCAGAGGTCCTCGTTTCCCGAGAAAGGAAGCTGCGAGAGGGCGGACCGCATGCGGGACAGGAGTTCCCCCGGGTCATCCGGGAAGACTCCCGGCGCCTCCTGTTCCGTGCGCGCCCGATCCGGCCGCCCCGCCTCGTCGCCCGTCGGCCGCTCCCCGGAGGCCGGTTCCCTCGCCGGGGAGGGGGCAGGGGAATGGACGGGGACGGGAGGGGAAATCGGAAGGTAATCCCCGTAGTGCATTCCGCAGATCTTCTGTATCTGGCTGGAAGAGAATTGCATGCTCCCGAGGATCCGGAAGAGGGTTTCCGGGCGGGGAACCCGTCCCGTGTATACGACCTGGCGGAGAACCTCGTAACTCAGACCCAACCCCGGCCTGTCGGCGTGGAAGCGGCGTAGGGACGGATACCCTAACGTTTTCAATCGTTTTCTGAGCATGTTGGAAAGGATGTTCCCAGGGGGGAGATCCAAGGCCGTCGGTCCTCCCTTCCATCGAATCCCTCGATGAAGCGGAATGCCAACGGTCATTGTATAAAAACAAGGAGGATTGAAAAAGAAAAAAGGAGGGTTGCTGTCCGGCAACCCTCCTTGCAATGCCGTCCTGCCGGAAATTCCCTCCTACATCGAATCCGCGACGAGTTCGGCCACGTCCTTCGCCTGCACCGAATCCTCGAGGTTGTGGAACTTGATGGCGTCGTCGAACATGATGAGGCAATAGGGACACGCGGAGCCCACGGCGTTTGCGCCGGTCCGCATGGCCTGGGCGAACCGGAGGTGGTTGATCCGTTTCCCGGGGAGTTCCATCCACATGCCTCCGCCGCCGGCCCCGCAGCAGAAACCTTCTTCCCGGTTCTTCTCCATCTCGTTGACCGCGATCCCGGGGATGGACCCGATCGCCTCCCGTGGGGCGTCGTATACGTCGTTGTGCCGTCCGAGGTAGCAGGAATCGTGGAAAGCCAGCGAAAGGTTGTTCGGCTTCCGGGGGGCGAGTTTTCCCCGGTCGATCAGGTCCCGGATCAGCACGGAATGGTGGAACACCTCCACGACCACGCCGAACTGGGGGTACTCGTTCCGGAAGGTGTTGAAGCAGTGCGGGCACTGGGTGATTACCTTCCGGACCTTGTACGTCTCGAAGACCTCCTTCACCATCTGCACCATGCCGAGCTGGAACAGCCCTTCCTCGCCCATCCTGCGGGCGGATTCGCCGCAGCACATCTCCTCCAGGCCCAGCGTGGCCCAGCTCACGCCGGCCCGGTTCAGCAGGGAAACGATCGAGCGGGTGACCTTCTGGTTCCGCGGGTCGTACGCGCCGGCGCAGCCGACCCAGTAGAGGTATTCGAACTCCTTCTTTTCCGCCGCGAAGGGGACGTCGAGCCCCTCCGCCCACGCGATCCGGTCATCCTGCGGGAGCCCCCAGGGGTTCCCCGTGTCCCCCATCTTGCGCAGCGCGGTCCGCACGGAATCGGGGACCTTCGAGGCCGCCACGTACCCGCGTCGGACATCGACGATCATGTCGATGTGCTCGATCAGCACCGGGCACGCCTGCATGCACGCCCGGCAGGTGGTGCAGGACCAGATCTCGTCCGGCGTGAGGACCTCCCGGACGAAGTCCGGCTCGATCCGTTTCCCCGTCGCCTTGTCCACCTTCTCGAGCGACGGGACCAGTGAGAAGCGCACGTCCCGCGTCAGCTCCTCCCGCGTCTTCAGGACGACCTCGCGGGGGGAGAGGGGCATCTCCGCGGCATGTGCGGGGCACTCGTCCTGGCACCGCCCGCACTTGGTGCAGGCGTCCGCCGAAAGGAGCTGCTTCCAGGAGAAATCCTCGACCGCGGCCACGCCGGGTTTCTCCTCCTCCTCGATGTCCGGTACCGGCTGGAGCGCCCCCTTGGGCCGGGAGGAGCGCAGGAAGACGCTCGCCGTCCCCGTGCCGATGTGGACCATCTTCGAGAAGGGGATCGTGGCGATCAGGCCGAACGCCATCAGGAGGTGCGCCCACCACAGCGCCCGGTGCACCGTCAGGATCTCCCCGAGGGGCATCCCGGAGAACAGCGCCGGGGCCAGCGCGTTGCTGACGTAGGAAACCGGGGAGATGGCCGGGTGCGTCGCCGCGATGCGGGCGGTCTCGATCAGGAAGCCGGTAACCCCGATTGCGCCGATGAGCAGCAGCTGCAGCAGGTCGTCCGGGTCCCGGGTCAGCCCCTCCGGCCGGAAGAGATACCGGCGGGCCAGCGCCCCCGCGACGCCGAGCAGAAGGAGAAGGCCGAAGGTTTCCGCGAAGAGTTTGAAGAGGATGTAGAAATTCCCGTCGAGGATCATGATGCCGAGGTCGTATTCGACGGCGACCAGGCAGGTGACGATGAAGAGCACGATGAAGGCGGAGTAGATGCACAGGTGGACCAGGCCGCCGAACTTCTGTTTCAGGACGCGCTCCTGGCCGAGCGCGATCCGGAGGGTGTCCCGGAGGCGCCCGCGGACGTCGTCGAGGCGGTTCTCCCGTTCGGTCCGTCCGCGGCGGTACGCCGTCACGCGCTGCCAGACCCCCCACGCGAGGACGAATACGACGACGCCGAACAGGGCGTACATGATCACGGATGCAGAGTGCGGCAGATTCCAAAGGATCTCCCGGCCGATCGTCTTTGCCTGCATGCGACGGAACTCCTCCGGATGGAATGGCGGATTATCCAATACCTGTTACCAGACGGCGAAGGGTTCCCTCAAGACAATTCTTCGCGCAACCTTCCGGGGGGGAATTGGATATACTTGGGGCGATACCTTCCAGGGGAGGCCGCGATGCCGGAAATCACCGTCCAGGGTGAGATCGTCCAGTTCCAGGACAGCGTGAAGAAGAGCCCGCGGACGGTCCTCTTCCTCCACGGCGCAGGGGGCTCGCACCACACCTTCCGGGACCAGTGGGCGGGGCTCAAGGGCGCCGCCCGCCTCGTCATCCCCGACCTGCCGGGCCACGGCCAGAGCGGCGGCTCCCCGCGGGACACGGTGGCCGCGTCCGCGGCGTGGGTGGGGGAGTTCGCACGGGAGATGGGCCTTTCCCGGATCGTCCTCGCCGGCCACTCGATGGGGGGCGCAGTGGCCCTCCAGGCGGCCCTCGGAGGGATGAAGGGGATCGAGGCCCTGGTGCTGCTCGGCACGGGGGGGCGGCTCCGGATCAGCCCCGTCATCTTCGAGGGAATCGCCGGCCGGTTCCGGGAGTTCGCCCCGGAACTTGTGGAGTGGATGATGTCCCCTTCGTCCTCGCCCCTCCTGCGGGAGGACGTGACGGCGGACGTCCTGTCCACGAGGCCCTCCGCGTTCCTCGCCGACTTCCACGCCTGCAACGGGTTCGACGTGATGGCCCGGCTGGGGGAGATCCGCGTCCCCACCCTCGTGGTGACCGGGGACGAGGACCGCCTCACGCCGTTGAAATACGGGGAGTACCTCGCCACGAACATCCCCGGCGCTGTGCTGAAGATCATCCACGGCTCGGGCCACCTCGCCATGCTCGAGAATTCCGCCGAGGTCAACGCGGTCATCACCGCCTTCCTCCACTCCCTCGACT
>DASWBR010000175.1:0-20189 GCA_036390495.1 Candidatus Deferrimicrobiaceae bacterium
TCACCTCGAGCGTGTCGTTGCACATTGCCAGCAGTTCGATAACCGTCCGCCCCCCGGGAGGCACGACCGCGTCCGACGCCACCTCCGCCACGGGGAGGAGACAGAACCTCCTGCCCGCCATCGCGGGGTGCGGAATGGCCAGGTGCGGCCGGGAAACCACGGCCTCGCCATAAAGGATGATGTCCACGTCCAGCGTCCTCGGCCCCCACCGACCGCCCCCGCGCCTCCCGGCCCCCTGCTCCAGCCGTTTTGCGAGGAGCAGCAGCTCTTCGGGGCAGAGGCGCGTCGCGATCCGCACCGCCTGGTTCAGGAACCAGGGCTGGTGCCCCCTCCCTTGCGGTTCGCCGGCGTACAGGCGGGACACCGCAAGGACGTCGGTCTCCCGGGACAGGCGCTGCAAGGCCTCCCGCAGATTGCGTACGCGGCGGCCGAGGTTGCTCCCGAGCAGGAGGACCGCCACCGTCGCAACCGGCGCGCTCAACGTGAGGCCTTCCCTCCTGCCGGGGCGACAACCCGGTTGGTGAGCGCCCCGACCCCGCCCACTTCGACGGTTACCTCGTCCCCGACGCGAAGGGGCCCCACGCCCGGGGGCGTCCCGGTGGCGATCACGTCGCCCGGGTACAGGGTCATGACGGCGGAGATGAACTCGACCAGCCGGGGAACGGTGGCGCCCATTTCCCGCGTGTTCCCGTCCTGGCGGACCTCGCCGTTGACGACGCACCGGACGGAAACCCCCGAAGGATCGAGGTCCGTCTCGATCCAGGGCCCGATCGGCGCGAAGGTGTCGAACCCCTTCGCGCGGGTGTACTGGACGTCCTTCACCTGGAGGTCGCGTGCCGTCACGTCGTTGATGCAGGTGTACCCGAGGATGTGCGCCGCCGCGTCCCGGGCGGGAACGTCCTTCGATACCCGTCCGATGACCACGGCGAGCTCGGCTTCGTAATCCACCCGCTCCGACTGGGCCGGATAGACGATCTCCCCCCCGGGATGGTTGAGCGCGGAGGACGCCTTGAGGAAAAGGAGCGGCTCATCGGGAATCTTCTTCCCCATCTCCCGCGCGTGGTCCCGGTAGTTGAGTCCCACGGCCACGATCTTCCCCGGCGTCACCGGGGCGAGGAGCCGGACCTCGTCGAGACGGTGGACGACCCCCGTCGCCTGGACGCCGTCGAACGGATCCCCCGCGAACTCCCGGAGCTTCCCCGAGGCCGGATCGGCCAGGCCGAACCGGACAACCCCGTCGTATTGGTACCGCGCAATCTTCATCGCTCAGATTCCCAGCACCGCGGCCATGTCGTAGAGGCCGGCCGGCTTCCCGAGGACCCAGGCGGCGGCGCGGACCGCCCCGCGGGCGAAGGTGTCCCGGCTGTGCGCCCGGTGGGTGATCTCGAACCGCTCGCCGATGCCGCCGAAGACGAGGGTGTGCTCCCCCACCACGTCCCCTGCGCGGACGGCGAACACTCCGATTTCCTTCCGGGGGCGCTCCCCCGCCATCCCCTGCCGGCCGTACACCCCCACCTCGGTCATCTTCCGGCCGAGGGCACCGGCCACGCAGTCGGCCAGCTTCACCGCCGTCCCGGAGGGGGCGTCTTTCTTGAACCGGTGGTGGGTCTCCACGATCTCTACGTCGTACTCCTCCCCGAGGATGCGCGCAACGTCGGTCGCCACCTTGAACATGAGGTTCACCCCCACGCTCATGTTGGGGGACTGGACCACCGCGACCCGGCCGGCAGCCCCGCGAATCCGGATGGACTGTTCCGGAGAGAGGCCCGTGCTCCCGACGACGATCGGCTTCCCCGCGTCGGCGGCGATTTCCGCGTTCCGCACGGAGCTCTCCGCGCCGGTGAAGTCGATGACCGCGTCCGCCGCCGCGAGGGCATCCCCGAGGTCGCCGGTGACCGACACCCCCGCCTTCCCCGCGCCCGCCGCCTCGAAGGCGTCGTGCCCGAGGAGCGGGTGCCCCTGCGCCTCGACCGCCCCTGCGAGGATGAGCCCGTACGGACGCTCCCGGAGCACGGAGAGGATCGCCCGCCCCATCCTCCCCATCGCTCCGCACACCACGACGCCGGGCACGGCAAGCCTACCGGATCTTCAATTCGGAGAGGACCTTCGCGAGGGCCTTCCGGTTGGCGTCGGACATGGCGCAGAGCGGAAGCCGGAACTCCTCCCGGATCCTCCCCATCATCGCGAGGGCCGTCTTCGCCGGAATCGGGTTCGTCTCGATGAACAGGGCCTGCATCAGGGGCCAGAGGCGGAAATGGAGGTCGCGGGCCCTCGCCACCTCGCCGAGCGCGAAGGCGTCGTAGAGGTCGGCCATTTCCTTCGGGGCCACGTTGGAAACCACGGAGATGACCCCCTTGGCCCCCAGCGCGAGCATCGGGTAATACAGCCCGTCGTCGCCCGAGAGGACGCAGAAGGTCTTCGGGGTCATCCGGAGGACGTCGCAGATCTGGGCGAGATTCCCCGACGCCTCCTTCACGCCCACGATGTTCGGGACTTCCGCGAGGCGCGCCACCGTCTCCGGCGCCATGTTCACCCCCGTGCGGCCGGGGACGTTGTAGAGGATGACGGGGATGTCCGCGGACTCGGCCACCGCCGTGAAATGGGCGATGAGCCCTTTCTGGGTTGGCTTGTTGTAGTAGGGGGTGATGACGAGGGCCGCATCCGCCCCGGCCCTCTTCGCGTACCGGGTGAGGACGATCGCCTCCTTCGTGTTGTTCGACCCCGTGCCGGCGATGACGGGAACCCGCCCGTCCGCCGCCGCGATCACGAGATCGATCACCCGCTCGTGCTCCTCGAAAGAGAGCGTGGGGGCCTCGCCGGTCGTTCCGCACGGCACGATTCCGTCGGTGCCGCTGCGAATCTGGAACTCCACCAGTCGCCGCAATGCCGCGGCGTCCACCTTCCCGTCCCGGAACGGCGTGACAGTCGCTACGATCGCACCGTGGAACATCCGTCTCCCCCTTTCAGTACCGGTAGGCCTCCTCGAGGATCCACCCGTCGCACGACCACGACGTGTCCCCCTCGAGGTAGACCTCGCCGAAATCCTCCCGCTTCGGATCGAAGTGGATGGTGAGCCGCTCGCCGCCGCTGGTCCGCACGGCCACCGGCGGGGCGGCGAGGCCGTGCACCGCGGCGAGGATGCCGGAGGCGACCGCGCCGGTGCCGCACGCCAGGGTCTCCGCCTCCACCCCGCGCTCGTACGTCCGCACCCAGAGCACGCCGTCCCGTACCTGTGCGAAGTTGACGTTCGTCCCGCGGGGGGCGAACGCCTTGTGGGTGCGGATGCCGCGCCCGACGCCCATCACGTCCGCCTTCGACACGTCCGGGACGAACAGGACCGCGTGGGGAACCCCGGTGTTCAGGAACGAGTAGGTGTACTTCTTTCCGCGCAGCGTCAGCGACCGTTCGAGGGCCAGCCCTCCGGGCCGGGTCATCTGGAGCTTCACGCGCCGCCCGCGGACCGTCGCGTGGATGACGCCCGCGATCGTTTCGAAGGAGAGCTCCCGTCCGGCGATCCGGCGCGCAACGGCGAACCGTGCCGCACACCGGCCCCCGTTCCCGCACATCTCGGCGCGTGATCCGTCGGCGTTGTAGAAGTCCCAGCGGAAGGAGGCTTTCCGGGACGGCTCGACGAGGATCACGCCGTCCGCGCCGATCGAGCGGGAGCGGTCGCACACCCTGGCGACGAAGGCGGGGCGGTCGATCCCGTCCATGGTCCCGTCCCGGTTGTCGATCAGCAGGAAGTCGTTGCCGCTGCCGTTGAGCTTGGAGAAGGGGATCCCCTTCCTCGTCATCGCGCCGTCCTTCTCTCGGGGTACTTTTCCATCGTAGCAGATGCCCGCGGGGCGTTCCAACCCCGCGTCACGACTTCCTTCGCCCCGCCCGCAGGAGGAACGACGCGGTCCGCTCGTCGCGGAAGACGTCCCGGACCGTCTCCCGCTCCCGGACGACCTCGAAGCGGCTGCCCGAAACCATCACTTCGGCCGCCCGCGGCCGGGTGTTGTAGTTGGAGGACATGGAGAAGCCGTACGCGCCGGCGCTCATGACAGCGAGGAGATCCCCGGCCGCGTAGGGAGGCATCGCCCGGTCCCGGGCGAGGAAGTCCCCCGACTCGCAGATGGGCCCGACCACGTCCGCGGTCACCTTGCCGCGGGGCGCCTTCCCGACCGGCAGGATGGCGTGGTACGAGCCGTAGAGGGAGGGGCGCGCCAGGTCGTTCATCGCGGCGTCCACGATGAAGAAATATTTCTTCCCCCTCCCGCCCGGCGCCGGGGTCGGCTTGGTGTAGAGCACCTCGGTCACCAGGATCCCCGCGTTTCCCACGAGCACCCTCCCGGGCTCGAGCACGAGCGTGACCGGAAGCCCGCGGAACGCCTTCACCACCGCGTCCGCGTACTGCTTCGGGTGGGGGGGCAGCTCGTCGTTGTACCGGATCCCGAGTCCCCCGCCGATGTCCACCAGCCGGATCGGCAGCCCCATGGCGAGGAGGCGGTCCACCAGGCGGCGCACCCGCCCCGCCGCGTCGACGAAGGGTGCGACGTCCGTGAGCTGGGAGCCGATGTGGCAGTCCACCCCGACCACCTCGATGTGCTTCCTGCGCGCGGCCCACTCGTAGTCCCTCACCGCCTGCGCGATGCGGATCCCGAACTTGTTCTTCTTCAGGCCCGTGGAGATGTACGGGTGGGTCTTCGGGTCCACGTCCGGGTTCACGCGGATGGAGATCGGCGCGCGCTTCCGCATCCGCCCGGCGACGGCGTCGATCGTCTCCAGCTCCTCCCGCGACTCCACGTTGAACATGAGGATGCCGCGGCGCAGCGCCTCCTCGATCTCCCACACCTTCTTCCCCACGCCCGAGTAGACGATCTTCCCCGGGGGCGCCCCGGCCGCCAGGGCGCGGGCGAGCTCCCCGCCCGAGACGATGTCCACCCCGCTGCCCAGGTTCGTGAAGGTCCGGATGACCGACCCGTTGGAGTTCGCCTTCATCGAGTAGCAGATGATGTGCGGCATGGAAGAGAACGCCCCGTCGAACACCTTGTAGTGGTGGGAAAGGGTGGCGTGGCTGTACACGTAGACCGGCGTCCCGACCTGCCGGGCGATCCGGCGGAGCGGTACTCCCTCGCAATGCATTTCCCCTTTCCGAATCTGGAAATGGTGCATCGTGTCACCCCTGCGCGTGGTGTTGTACGGAGCTATGATGGGCCGACAGCGGCTCGGGCTTCGCCTTCCTGCCGCACCCGGCCGCACACGCCAGCAGGGCGAGGCAGCACAGGGCGACGGCCGCGAGCCGCGCCCTCCGCCCGGCCCTCATTTCTTCCGGAGGGCGGAGAGGCGCGCCCGGACCGCCTGGGGTGCCGTCCCGCCGCGGGTCTTCCGGATTCCCACGGAGCGGGAGAGGGAGATGGCGTCCCGCACGTCCTCCCCGATCGCCTTCGAGAAGGAACGAAGCTCCTTGAGCCCCAGGTCCTTCAGCCGCTTCCCCCGTTCCTCGCAATACCGGACGATCTTCCCCGTGATCTCGTGGGCCCTCCGGAACGGGATGCCTTTCCGGGAGAGATAGTCCGCGAGGTCCGTGGCGGTGAGGAACCCGTCGTCGCAAGCCGCCCGCATCCTCCCCTCGTTCACCGTCAAGCCCCGGATCAGGAGGTCCGCCCCCCGGAGGCACTCCTTCACGGTCCGTGCGGAGTCGAACACCGGCTCCTTGTCCTCCTGCATGTCCCGGTTGTAGGACAGGGGCAGCCCTTTCATGACGGTCAGCAGGTTCGCGAGGTTCCCGTAGGCGCGCCCCGTCTTCCCCCGGATCAGTTCCGCCACGTCGGGGTTCTTCTTCTGGGGCATGATGCTGCTCCCCGTGCAGAGGGCGTCCGGCAGGGAGACGAACCCGAACTCCGAGGAGGACCAGTACACCAGCTCCTCGGCGAGCCGGGAGAGGTGCATCATCGTCACGGCGCAGGCGTAGAGGAAGTCCGCCGCGAAGTCCCGGTCCGACACGGCGTCGATGCTGTTCTCGCACACGGCGTCCATCCCCAGCTCCCGGGCCGTGAAGGCGCGGTCGAGGGGGAAGGTGGAGCCCGCAAGCGCCCCCGCCCCCAGGGGGGAGACGTTCGTCCGGCGGCGCGTTTCCAGGAACCGGTCGGCGTCCCGCTCGAACATTTCCCGGTACGCGAGGAGGTGGTGGGAGAGGAGCACCGGCTGCGCCCTCTGCACGTGGGTGTAGCCGGGGAGAACGATCCCGAAGAACTCCTCGGCCCGGGACACGAGGGTCTCCCGGATTTCCGCGAGCCTGCCCAGCACCTCGTCGATCTCGTCCCGGAGGTAGAGGCGCAGGTCCGTGGCGACCTGGTCGTTCCGGCTTCGCCCGGTGTGCAGCTTCCCCCCGATCGGCCCGAGCTTGCGGATCAGCCGCTGCTCGATTGCCATGTGGACGTCTTCCTGGGACAGGTCGAAGGAGAGCTTCCCGGACTCGATCTCGTCCCGGATTTCCCCCAGCGCCGCGACGATCCGCTCCGCCTCCGCCTTCGGGAGGATTCCCTGCCTCCCCAGCATGCGCGCGTGGGCGATGCTCCCGGCGATGTCGTGCCGGTAGAGGAGGACGTCGTACGGGATCGAGGCGGTGAACTCCTCGACGAACCGGTCGGTGCCGGAAGCGAACCGACCCCCCCACGCCTTCTTCTTCGCCATGTCACCCTTCCTCTGAACCCAGATTCACGGTACCATCGGGCCGGTTCAACGCGGGACTACGGGCTCGCGGGGGGCTTCCTCTCCGCTACGTTCGCGACCTCCGCCCGCTCACTGCGATTCCGCTCGACGCAATTTCCGCCTCGCTCCATACGCCGCTGCGAGGAACCTCCCGCTGCGCCCTGCGTCCCGTGCTGGATGCGGTCCTGTACCGAATTATGGAACGCTGTCCTCAGCGCCTGCCCTTGAGCATCGCCCGGATCGAGAGGCGCAGGGCGTTGATCTTTATGAACCCGGTCGCGTCGGCCTGGTTGTACACCGTCTCCTTCTCGAAGGTGGCGAAGTCGGTGCGGTAGAGGGAGACCGGGCTCTTCCGCCCCGCCACCGTGACGCCGCCCTTGTACAGCTTCAGCCGCGCCGTCCCCGTGACGTTCTCCTGGGTGGAGACGATGGTCCCCTTCAGAAGCTCCATCTCCGGCGAGTACCAGTAGCCGTTGTAGATCAGCTCCGCGAACCGCGGCATCAGGGAGTCCCGCAGGTGCATCACTTCCCGGTCGAGGGTGATCGACTCGACCGCGCGGTGCGCGGCGTGGAGGATCGTGCCGCCCGGGGTCTCGTACACCCCGCGGGACTTCATCCCCACGTACCGGTTTTCGACCAGGTCGACGCGGCCGATGCCGTGCCTTCCCCCGATGGCATTCAGGTGGGCGAGGAGCCTCGCCGGCCCCATCTTCCTCCCGTTGACCGCCACGGGGATCCCTTTCGAGAAATCGACCTCCACGTACTCGGGGCGGTTGGGAGCCTTCTGGGGGGAGCGCGTCAGGACGAACATGTTCTCCGGCGGCTCCGACCACGGGTCCTCCAGGATCCCCCCCTCGAAGCTGATGTGGAGCAGGTTCCGGTCGCTGGAGTACGGCTTCGAGGCCGTGACCGGCGTCGGGATGCCGCGCTTCTTCGCGAAGTTCACCATGTCCGTCCGGGAGGCGAGGTCCCACTCGCGCCACGGGGCGATGACCCGGATGCCCGGCATGAGGGAGTAGTAGGTGAGCTCGAACCGGACCTGGTCGTTCCCCTTCCCCGTGGCGCCGTGGGAGACCGCGTCGGCCTTCTCCTTCCTCGCCACCTCGATCTGCTTCTTGGCGATCAGGGGGCGCGCGATGGAGGTCCCGAGGAGGTACGCCCCCTCGTACACCGTGTTGGCCATCAGCGCCGGGAAGACGAAGTCGCGGACGAACTCGTCCTGGACGTTCTCGACGTACACCTTCGAGGCGCCCGTCCGCTTCGCCTTTGCCCGCACCGGGCCGAGTTCCTCCCCCTGTCCCAGGTCGGCCACGAAGGCGACGACCTCGCACCGGTAATTCTCGATGAGCCACGCGAGAATAACCGATGTGTCCAGGCCGCCGGAGTACGCCAGTACGATTTTCTTCACTTTTTCCAATTCCTTATCCCCCTGTATCTTCAGTGTCGGATGAGGCGCTCGAGGATCGCCATCTGCACGTGCAGCCGGTTCTCCGCCTCGTCGAACACGGCGGAGTGCGGCCCCTCGATCACCTCGTCCGTGATCTCCTCGCCCCGGTGGGCGGGGAGGCAGTGCATCACGATGGCGCGCGGCGACGCCTGCCGCAGCAGCGCGGCGTCGACGCAGTATCCCCGGAAGGCGGCGAGCCGCCTCGCATTCTCGGCCTCCTGCCCCATGCTCGTCCATACGTCCGTGTAGAGGACGTCCGCCTTCCGCGCCGCCTCGGCGGGGTCCCGGACGATCCGCACGTCCCCCCGGCCCGACTTCCCCGCCTCCTCGAGGACGGCGGCGTCCGGTTCGTACCCGGCCGGGCACGCAACCCGCAAAGCGAACCCGAGGACGTGCGCCGCCTCGACCCACGAGTTGGCCACGTTGTTTCCGTCCCCGATGAACGCCACGCGCATCTTCCGCAGGTTCACTCCCCGCTCCCTGGCGGTCATCAGGTCGGCGAGCACCTGGCACGGGTGGTGGTCGTCCGTCAGTCCGTTGATGACGGGCACGTCCGAGGCCTCCGCGAGTTCCACCGCCGTGGCGTGGGCGAACGTGCGGATCATGACGGCGTCGGCGTAGCGCGACAGGACCCGGGCGGTGTCCCGGATCGGCTCGCCCCGCCCGATCTGCGTGTCCTCCGGGGACATGAAGAGGGCGTGCCCGCCCAGCCGGGTCATCCCGACCTCGAACGAGACGCGGGTGCGCGTGGACGCCTTCTGGAAGATCATCGCCAGCGTCTTCCCCGCCAGCGGCCGCGGCGACCTTTTCCTGCCGCCGCGCCGCTTCCACGCCGCGCCCGATGCGAGGAGGGAGAGGACCTCCCGGTCGGACAGGTCCAGGAACCGGAGCAGATCCTTCTTCACGCAACCCTCCCTTCCGCCGGAAGGGAATCCGAGAGGATCGAGAGGGCCCGGTCGATCTCCTCGTCGTGGACGTTCAGCGGCGGGAGGAACCGGAGGACGTTTCCCGCCGCGGCGTTCACCACCAGCCCGGCTTCGAGGCACCTTGCCGCCACCGGTTTCGTCTCTCCCTCCATCTCCATCCCGATCATGAGCCCCATTCCCCGGATGTCCCGCACGTCGGACCGTCCCGCGGCGATCGCCCGCAGGCCGGCGAGCAGTCGCTCCCCCTTGCGGGCCACCTCTCCGAGGAACCCGTCGACGGACAACGCGTCGAGGACGGACAGGGCGGCCGCGCAACAGACGGGGTTTCCCCCGAAGGTGCTGCCGTGGGTCCCGGGCGTGAAGGCGGAGGCCACCTCCTCCCCCGCGATGACGGCTCCCAGCGGCAACCCGTTCGCCATCCCCTTCGCGAGGGTGACGACGTCGGGAGTCACCCCGCACCGGTGACACGCCAGGAAGGAACCCGTGCGTCCCATCCCGGTCTGGATCTCGTCCGCAACGAGCAGGATCCCCTTCCGCCGGCAGATCCTCTCCGCCTCCTGCAGATACCCCGGGGGGTGCATCCGGACGCCGCTCTCCCCCTGGATCGGCTCGAAGAAGAAAGCGCATACCCGGTCGGTCAGCGCCGCCTCCAGGGCGCCGATGTCGCCGAAGGGGACGGTCGTGAATCCCGGGAGCATCGGCTCGAACCCCTGGTGGAACTTCGGCTGGGCGGTGGCGGAAAGCCCGCCATACGTCCTGCCGTGAAACGACCCTTCCAGCACGACGATCTCGTGACGTCCGGGGCCGTGACGATCGAAGGACCCCTTGCGGACCAGCTTGATCGCGGCCTCGTTCGCCTCCGTCCCGCTGTTGCAGAAGAAGACCTTTCCCCCTGTCGTCGCAAGGGAGAGCCGTTCCCCGAGGCGCGCCTGGGACGGCACGTGGAACAGGTTCGAGACGTGCAGGAGCCTCCCCGCCTGCTCCGCGATGGCCCGCGTGACCTCCGGGTGGGCATGTCCAAGCAAGGCCACGGCGATCCCCCCGAGGAAGTCGAGGTACGGCTTCCCCGCGTCGTCGAAGAGCCAGCTCCCCTCGCCGCGAACGAAGGTGACGGGGAACCGCGCGTAGTTCCCCATCTGGTACAGCGAAGTGAGGGCGGCCGCCCCGGTACCGGTCATCCCGCCGCCGACCCCTTCGGAGTCCGGACGATCTCCGTCCCGATCCCCGCATCGGTGAAGATCTCCAAAAGGACGCTGTGGGGGACGCGGCCGTCGAGCACGTGGACCTTCCGGACCCCCTTCCGCAGGGCCGTCAGCCCGCACTCCACCTTCGGGATCATCCCTCCCGTGATCGCGCCGGACCGGATCGCGGCGGTCGCCTCGTCCTCCGTCATCGTCGAGATGCGCTCCCCCTTCGCGTCCAGCACGCCGGCCACGTCCGTCAGCAGGATAAACTTCTCCGCCGACACCGCAGCCGCCACCTCCGCCGCCGCCGTGTCCCCGTTGATGTTGTAGACCTCTCCGGCCGAGCCCATGCCGATCGGGGCGATGACGGGGACGAATCCGTCCTCCTCGAGGGACCGGAGGATTCCGGGGACCACCTCCTCCACCTCCCCCACCAGTCCCAGGTCGAGCGGTTCGCCCGTCGCGCGGCTCCTCGCCTCGATCTTCCGGGCCCGGATCAGCCCGCCGTCCTGGCCGCAAAGCCCGACCGCCTTCCCGCCGAACTTGTTGATGAGCGCCACGATCCGCTTGTTCACCGTGCCGCCCAGGACCATTTCGACCACTTCCATTGCCGCCGGCGAGGTGACCCGCAACCCTTCCTTCCGCTCGGTGGGGATGGACAGCAGTTCGAGCATCCGGTCGATCTGGGGACCGCCGCCGTGCACCACCACGGGGCGGATCCCGACATACTGCAGGAGCACGACGTCCTCGGCGAACGACGCCATGCGGTCGTCGTCCTTCATCGCCGCCCCGCCGTATTTCACCACGACGGTCTTCCCGGTGAACTCCCGGATGTACGGCAGGGCCTCGATCAGCGTCTCGGCCTTCTGGATATACCCCTTCATGTCCCCCCCCGGTGCCCGGCTCAGAGGATGTACCGGCTCAGGTCCGCGTCCCGCACGATCCCGGCGAGCCTCTCTTCCACGTACGGCCTGGTGACGACGACCTTCTGCCCCGCGATATCCGGCGCGGTGAAGAGCAGCTCGTCCAGCAGCCGCTCCATCACGGTGTGGAGCCTCCGTGCGCCGATGTTCTCCGTCCGGTCGTTCACCTCGCAAGCCATCTCCGCGATCCGTTCCACCGCCCCGGGCTCGAAGGCAAGGGCCACCCCCTCCGCGGCCAGCATCGCCTCGTACTGCCGGGTGAGCGCCCCGTGCGGCTCCGTCAGGATCCGGACGAAATCCTGCTTCCCCAGGGAGGTCAACTCGACCCGTATCGGGAACCTCCCCTGGAGTTCCGGGATGAGGTCCGAGGGCTTGCTCACGTGGAACGCCCCGGCGGCGATGAACAGGATGAAGTCCGTCCGCACCACCCCGTGCTTGGTGTTGACGCTCGACCCTTCGACGATCGGAAGCAGGTCCCTTTGCACCCCCTGCCGCGACACGTCGGGCCCCGAAAGGGATTCCCGGCCTGCGATCTTGTCGATCTCGTCGAGGAACACGATCCCGGACTGCTCCGTGCGCTCGACGGCCAGCCGCTTCACCCGCTCCATGTCCACCAGGCGGCCGGCCTCCTCCTTCTCCAGGAACGGGAGGGCTTCCGGTACCCGCATCCGTTTCCGGCGGACCTTCTTCGGGAAGAGCCCGGAGAGCATCTCCTGGAGGTTCCCCTCCATCCCCTCAGGCGCCCCGCCGGCGGTCCCGAGGAGGTCGATCACGGGGACGGCGGACTCCCGCACCTCCACCTCCACGGTGCGCTCCGCCAGCTTCCCTTCCCGGAGCAGGATGCGGAGACGCTCCCGTGTTTCCCGGGACGCGCTGTCCATCTCCCCGGCCCGCGGGGGCACGGGAGGGAGCAGCAGGTCGAGGAGACGCTCCTCGGCGGCCGCCCGGGCCCGCTCCGCGACCTTCTCCATCTCCTCCGCCCGCACCATGTGGACCGCGATCTCGACGAGGTCTCGGACGATCGACTCCACGTCCCGCCCCACGTACCCCACCTCGGTGAACTTGGACGCCTCCACCTTGAGGAAGGGCGCCTGGGCCAGCTTCGCCAGGCGGCGCGCGATCTCGGTCTTCCCGACGCCCGTGGGCCCGGCCATGATGATGTTCTTCGGGGCGATCTCCTCCCGCAGTTCCGGGGCGACCCGCATGCGGCGCCACCGGTTCCGCAGGGCGATCGCGACGGCCCTCTTGGCCGCGGCCTGTCCGACGATGTACCGGTCGAGCTCGGAGACGATCTCCCGCGGGATCAGCGGGGAGGGACCGCTTCCCGGCGGATCCTGCGTCATGGCGCCGCGATCTCCTCGACCACGACATTTCCGTTCGTGTAGACGCAGATGCCGGCGGCGATCTCCACCGCGTCGCGGGCGATCTCCGCGGCGGAAAGCTCCGTGTGGCGCATCAGGGCCCGGGCCGCCGCCAGGGCGTAAGATCCCCCGGATCCGATCCCGATCGCGCCGTCGTCGGGCTCCACCACGTCGCCGCCCCCGGACAGGAGCATGAGGTCCTTTCCGTCGGTCACCACCATCAGCGCTTCCAGCCGGCGAAGGATCCGGTCCGTCCTCCAGTCCTTCGCCAGTTCCACGGCGGCCCGCCGGAGGTTCCCGCGGAACTCCGAGAGCTTCGCCTCGAACTTCTCGAAGAGCGTGAACGCGTCCGCCGTGCCGCCGGCGAATCCCGCGACCACCTTCCCCTCGTGCAGTCGCCGGATTTTCCGCGCCGTTTGCTTCAGCACAGTGGTCCCCAGCGACACCTGGCCGTCCCCCGCCACGGCGACGCGCCCGCCCCGGGAGACGGCTACAATGGTCGTTCCCCGCAGATCCGTCATTTCCGCCTTCTCCCTCCCCCGGGACGGCTTCCGCCGGCGGCAAGGGGGTGGGCCTTCTCGTAGGCCCCCACCAGGTGGCTCACGTTGACCCTCGCATACCGCTGGGTCGTCGACAGGGAAGCGTGCCCCAGCATCTCCTGGATCGCGCGGAGGTCCGCCCCCGACTCGAGGAGGTGGGTGGCGAACGAGTGGCGCATGCCGTGTGGGGACAGGTGCCGCCGGATCCGTGCCAGACCGAGCGTCTCCTCCAGCATTCTCGCCACGCTCCGGGCGGATATCCCTGCCCCGGATCGGTGCCCCACCCTCCCCCGCCGGTTCAGGAAGAGCGGTTCGTCGAGGGGGCTCGGGAAATCCACCCCGCGCGCGCCGGGCCGGACAGCCATGTACTCTCTCAGGGCGCGGACCGCCTTCCCCCCGACGGGCACCACGCGGACTTTCCTCCCCTTCCCGGTGACCCGCACCGTCCCGGCCTCCAGGGAGAGGTCCCGGATCCGCAGGGAAACCAGCTCACCGACCCGGAGCCCAGAGGAGTAAAGTAACTCGAGGATCGCCGCATTCCGCTTCGCCAATGGATCATCCGCCGGGAGGGACGCGAGGAATCCCTCCATCTCGTCCACGGGGAGAAACTCCGGCAGCCGCGCCGGCCTGCGGGGTGCGGAAAGACCGGCGGCCGGGTTGGCGCCGACCTCCCCCAGGGAGGCGAGGAAGGAAAAGAAGGTGCGAACCGCGGAGAGCCTCCGCGCCACCGAGGAAGGCTCGCGCCCGGGGAAGGAGGAGGAGAGGAATCTCCGCAGGTCGGCCGCGCGGACCTGGGCCCAGCCCCCCGCGGATTCAGGGTCCTCCCCGGTCGTTGCCTCGACGTGCCTCCGGAGGGCACGCACCTCCCGGAGGTAGGCGCGGATGGTTTCCTTCGATGCGTTCCGCTCCGCCTCGAGAGACTTCCCGAACCGCCGGATCGCCCCCTCGTCCACCGTGACGTTCCCCCCGCACCGGAAAAGGATTTTTTAACACTTCTACACGGCCCGTACAAGTGGCGTGGCGCTTGGGGGGACGCTCTTCGGCCGAGTGGGACACTCTTTGGTTTTGGTTATGGCAGGGGATGTAGGGGAAGAGTGTCCCCCGCCACCCTACAGTGGGATAGGGGGGGCGAACCGGCGGACCGCTTCGAGGGCGACCTCCGCCTTCTGCAGCTTCCGGTCCCTCTTCCTTCGCGCCGGCGCCTCGGGCAGCAGGCCGAAGTTGGCGTTCATCGGCTGGGGCTCCCCCGGACCGGGCGTCGTGATGTGCGCCATCAGCGCGCCGATCATGGACTCCGGCGGGAACACCCTGGGTTCCCGGCCGGCCGCCCGGGCGGCCACCGCGGAGGCGGCGACCATGCCGGAGGCGATCGATTCGACGTACCCCTCGACTCCGGTGAACTGCCCGGCGAAGAACAGGCCCGCCCTCTTCCGGGATTCCATCCAGGGATGAAGGTGCCGCCGGGCGTCCAGGAAGCTGTTCCGGTGCACCGATCCGTACCGCAGGAACGTCGCCTTCGAGAGGCCCGGGATCATGGAGAACACGCGCTGCTGTTCCGGGTATGCGAGCCGCGTCTGGAATCCCACCAGGTTGTACATCGTGCCTTCGGCGTTCTCCTTCCGCAGCTGGACCACGGCGTGCGGGATCCTTCCCGTCGCGGGATCCCGCAGCCCCACGGGCCGGAGCGGACCGAAGAGGAGGGTTTCCGGCCCGCGCCGCGCGATCTCCTCGACCGGCATGCAGCCCTCGAAATATTTCGGTTCCTCGAAGTCGCGCACCGGGACGGTGCGGGCCGAAATCAGCGCCGCGAGAAAGGCCTCGTACTGCGCCCGATCCATCGGCAGGTTGAGGTAGTCCCCCGATCCCGCCCCGTACCGGTCGGCGACGAACGACGCCTCCCGGTCGACCGAGTCCGCCTCCACGATGGGGGAGATGGCGTCGTAGAAGTAGAGCCCGCCGTCCCCGAGGAAATCCCGCAGGTCTCCGGCGAGGCGATCCGGCGGGAGGGGGCCGCACGCCAGCACGACCAGCGGGCCGTCGGGAATCCGGGGGACTTCCACGCACCGGACGGCCACCCCCGGCCGCGAACGCACCTCCTCCGTCACCCTGCGCGCGAACCTCTCCCGGTCCACCGCCAGCGCCTTCCCGGCAGGAACCCTCGCGGATGCGGCGAGCCGGACCAGGGGCGACCCGAGGATCCGCAACTCCTCCTTCAGAAGCCCTTTCCCGGAGGTGGCCTCTTCCGATCCCAGCGAGTTGCTGCACACGAGCTCGGCAAACCAGCCGGTGCGGTGCGCGGGGGTCAGACGTTCGGGCCGCATCTCGAAGAGCTCCACCGCGATGCCGGCATCCGAGAGCAGGAGGGCTGTCTCGGAGCCGGCGAGCCCGGCCCCGACGACCGTGATCCTCCCGTCAGCCATTCCCGGGTACCTCCCCCTCGCCTTCCGGGGTCGCAGGAAGGAACACCGAGAACGTGCTTCCCTTCCCGGGAACGGAGCGTACCTCGATGAACCCTTTGTGATAGTGGACGATCCGCTGGGAGATGGAGAGACCGAGGCCGGTCCCCCCTTCCTTCGTGGTGAAGAAGGGATTGAAGATCTTCGAGAGATCCTGCGGGGAGATCCCCGCGCCCGAATCCGTCACCGTGGCCACGACGTACCGGCTCCCCTGCCGGATCTGTTCGAAGGAGTCGACGAGGATCCGCCCCCCCGGCGGGGTCGCCTGCAACGCGTTGCGGACCAGGTTCCACACCACCTGCCGGAGTTGTTCCGGGTCCCCCTCGACGGACAGCTCCTTCATCGCGGGAAAGGAGATCGACACCCCCCGATCCCGCGCCTCTCCGGCCCGCGTCGCCTCCGTGACGTCCCGGATCAGGCCCGGCAGGTTGACGGTCTGCACGTTGCGGGCCGTGGGTCCGGCGTACGCCAGGAAGTCCGTGATCAGTCCATTCAGCCGGCGGGACTCGCGCTCGATGATCTCCAGGAGGGCGGCCGAATCCTCCCCGGGCACTCCCGACGATTCCCGGAGAAGCTGGGAGGAGCCGGCGATGGAAGCGAGGGGATTCCGGATCTCGTGGGCCAGCCCTGCGGCGAGCTCGCCGACGCCGGCAAGGCGATCCGCGATCCGCACGCGCTCTTCCATCTGCTTGATGGGGGTGAGGTCCTGGAAGATCACCACGTGCCCGGTCGTTCTCCCCTTCGCGTCCTTCATCCGGGAGGAGGAGAATCCCAGGTGGATTTCCTCGCCGTCGGGGCGCCGGAAGAGGATCTCCGGCCTGGGGAGGCGGGAACCGTCCCCGCCCATCCGTTCCGACGGCACTTCGAAGCCGGCGAGGACCTCCCGGATCTGCCTCCCCGACACCTCCTCCCTCGCCACCCCGAGGATTCCGCAGGCGGTGTCGTTGATCAGGCTCACCTCTCCCCGGCCGCCGGTCGTGATGATCCCGGAGGGGATGTTGTCGATCACGTTCCGGTGGAACGATTCGAGGGTGCGGATCACGTCGTCACGGTCCTGGACGCGCTGCCGCCCCTTCCGGATGTCCTCTCCCAGGATCCCCGAGAGGATTCCCGTCATCAGGAAACCCGCCGAGTGCGTCAGCGCGGAGCGGGCGAACTGGGCGAATCCGATGGCCGCCGGGTCCTCGCCCGGAGGGGAGATGTAGCCCTTCATCTGCAGATACATCAGGAGGGTGTAGGCGACGGCGGAGAGCGTTGCCCAGGCAACGGCCCCGCGGAAGTACCGCTCCAGGCTCCCGAGGAGGATGACGATGACGTACATGAAGGAGAACACGCTGTCGTACAGGCCGGTGGCGATCACCACCAGGGAGATGAAGGCGACGTCCGCCAGCGCCTGGAGGCCGGCCGCGTAGAGGGGCAGCTCCGAGCTCCCCCACGCCGCGTACCGGAGCAGTAGCCAGCCGTAGGACAGCAGGACGGTGTAGTAGAGGAGCTGGAACTCCCTCGTCAGGAGCAGTTCCGGCGCGCGAAGCTGGACGGAAACCACCGACGCCAGGAGGGCGAAGGTGATGACGGACCGCACCAGGATGAGGTTGCGCCCCTTGGGCTCCCGGCCGTTGCGGCCCGCGGCGGGGACCCCGGACAACGTCTACCCGACGACCCCCGCCAGCTTGAAGACCGGCAGGTACATGGCGATGACCATCCCCCCGATGACCACGCCGAGGAACACCATCAGCATCGGCTCGAGGAGAGAGGTCAGCGCCTCGACGGCGGAGTCCACCTCGTCATCGTAGAAGTCGGCGATCTTGTTCAGCATGGTGTCGAGGGCGCCGGTCGCCTCGCCAACCGCGACCATCTGGGTCACCATCGGCGGGAACACGGTGCTCTCCATCAGCGGTTCCGCGATCGTCTTTCCCTCGCTGATGCTGCCGCGGGCCTTCAGGATCGCCTCCTCGATGATCTTGTTCCCCGCCGTCTTCGCCACGATGTCCATGCTCTCCAGGATCGGAACGCCGCTGCTCACCATCGTCCCGAGCGTCCTGGAAAAGCGCGCCACCGCGATGCGCTGCAGGAGGGACCCCACGACGGGGGTCCGGAGCAGCATCCGGTCGATGTTTTTCCGTCCGGCTTCCTGGCGGTAGTACCACCGGATCCCGGCCCCGACCAGGACGACGAACGCGACCACGACCAGGAAATATTTCCGGGTGAACTCGCTAAGGGAGAGCACCACCATGGTCGGGCCGGGCAGGTCCTGCCCGAAGTCCGCGAACATCTTCGCGAAGATCGGGATGACGTACAGGAGGAGGACCATCGTCACGATCACGGCCACCGCGATGATCGTCGCCGGATAGACCATCGCGCCCTTGATCTTCTTGGCGAGTTTCATCGCCTTCTCGATGTGCTCGGCGAGCCGGGAGAGGATCGTGTCGAGGATGCCGCCCACCTCCCCGGCGGCCACCAGGTTCACGAAGAGCGCGTCGAACACCTTCGGGTGCTTGATCAGCGCGTCCGCGAACGTGGACCCGCTCTCCACGTCCTCCTTCACCTTGAGGATCACCTTCTTGAAGGAGGCGTTCTCCTGCTGCTGGCCGAGGATGTCGAGGCACTGGACCAGCGGGAGCCCGGCGTCGATCATCGTGGCGAACTGCCGCGTGAAGATGGCCAGCTCCTTCTGCGTGACCTTCTTCTCCCCCCGGAACGGAAGGTTGATGGCGAATTCCGCCCCCTTCTTCCGGATCCGGATGGGCGCGATCTGCTCCCGCCTCAGTTGCGCGAGGACGAAGGCCTCGCTCGGGGCCTCCATTTCGCCCGTCACCGCGCCCCCCGTCCGGTTCTTCCCTTCCCACGCGAATCTCGCCATCGTTTCCTCCGTCGCCGGATGGAAGGGCCTACGCCCTTCGGCCTGCTCCCTGCGGGGCGGCCTGGGCCGTGGTGAGCAGGTTCCGGAACTCGTCCGGGTCGTTGCTCCGCCCGACCGCGTCGTCCAGCGTGATCTCCCGGCGCAGGAGGAGCGACAGGAGGGACTGGTTCAGCGTCTGCATGCCGAACTTGGACTGCCCCACCTGCATCTGAGAGTAGATCTGGTGGACCTTCTCTTCCCGGATCAGGTTCCGGATCGCGGGATTCGGGATCATCACCTCGAGGGCCAGCACCCTTCCGTTGCCGCCCGCTCTGGGGATGAGGATCTGGGAAATGACCCCCTCCAGCACGAACGACAGCTGGGCGCGGACCTGGGGCTGCTGGTACGGCGGGAACACGTCCAGGATCCGGTTGATCGTCTGGACGCACGAGTTGGTGTGCAGGGTCGCAAACACGAGGTGCCCTGTCTCCGCCACCGTGAGGGCCGCCTCGATCGTCTCCAGGTCCCGCATCTCTCCGATCAGGACCACGTCGGGGTCCTGCCGCAGGATGTATTTCAGGGCCTTCTTGAAGGTCTGGGTGTCGGCAGTGACCTCCCGCTGGTTCACCAGGCACTTCTTGTGCGGATGCAGGTACTCGATCGGGTCCTCGATGGTGATGATGTGCTCCTGCCGCTCATTGTTGATCTTGTCGAGCATCGCCGCGAGGGTCGTCGACTTCCCGGATCCCGTGGGCCCGGTCACCAGGACGAGCCCGCGCGGCTTCTTGCAGAGGTCCTTGAGCACGGAGGGAAGGCCCAGTTCCTCGAAGGCGCGTACGCGGAACGGGATCGTCCGGAACGCCCCCGCCACGGCCCCCCGCTGCATGTAGACGTTCGCACGGAAACGGGAAAGGCCCTTCACGCCGAAGGAGAGGTCGAGCTCCCAGTCCTCCTCGAAGCGCTGTTTCTGGGCCTCCGTGAGGATGCTGTAGCACAGGCGCTTCGTGTCCTGCGGCATCAACGGCTCGTATGCGAGGGGCACCAGGCGGCCGTCCACGCGGATCGTCGGCGCGATCCCCGTCGTGATGTGGAGGTCGGAGGCGCCTTTCTCGTACATCGTTCCCAGAAGTTCCTGCATCGTGATCATTCGCTCGCACCCCTTTCCGTGCGGATCAGTCCGGCGCGGTCACCCGCAGGACCTCCTCCAGCGTGGTGACGCCCTCTTCCAGCTTGGAAAGTCCCGCCTGGCGGAGCGTCTTCATCCCCAGCCGGATGGCCTCCCGCTTGATGTCGATGGCCGACCCGCCCCGCAGGACCATCTCCTTCAGCTCCTCCCGCATCGGCATCGCCTCGTAGAGCGCCACGCGCCCCCGGAACCCGGTTCCGCTGCACTCGTCGCACCCCTTCCCCTTGGCGGGCCTGGCGAGCTTGATCCGTTCCGGCTTCATCCCGGCGTCGACGAACGCTTTCGGTGGGATCCGCACCTCTTCCCGGCAGTTCCCGCAGACCCGACGGGCAAGGCGCTGCGCGACGATGAGGTTCAGGGATGACGAGACGAGGAACGGTTCGATCCCCATGTTGAGGAGCCGGGTGACGGTGCTGGGGGCGTCGTTGGTGTGCAGCGTGGAGAGGACGAGGTGCCCCGTGAGGGCCGCCTTCACGGCGATCTCGGCGGTCTCGTAGTCCCGGATCTCCCCCACCATGATGATGTCGGGGTCCTGGCGCAGGAAGGAGCGGAGGGACGCCGCGAAGGTGAGGCCGATCTCCTCCTTCATCTGGACCTGGTTGATGCCGGCGAAGTTGTACTCGACCGGGTCC